>CAZMBF010000148.1:0-2782 GCA_964564365.1 uncultured Alphaproteobacteria bacterium | reverse complement strand
GATGCGCTCAACCTCGCCACCAAAGTCAGCGTGCCCAGGGGTGTCAACGATATTAATACGATGCCCCTGCCAATCGATGGATGTACATTTCGCAAGAATTGTAATGCCTCGCTCTTTTTCTAAATCATTGGAATCCATTGCGCGTTCAGCAACTTTTTCGTTTTCACGAAATTGTCCGCTTTGTCCTAATAACGCATCTACGAGTGTTGTTTTGCCATGGTCAACGTGAGCAATAATGGCAATATTACGAATATCTTGCATAATTTTCCTTTAGTGACTTTATATACGAGTTAATTTTTACCAGCCTATCTTATACCAGAATTTGACTTTTTATTAAAGCACTATGATGGTAGGTAATTTTTCTTAATAAGACGTTAACGAGCGTTTGTTTTCAAAACAATAGACGTTAGCTTTGCTATCAAGCCACACGCATTCATAAAGCATTAACTATGTCGTGATAGATTAAGGGAGTGGTAAGACTCACCAGTACTTGGGCTGGTGCATAATACTGATGGTAGTAATAGTAACGTTCATTACGATCATTCTTACACCAATTTGTTTTCAGCCGAAAGCTGAATTTAAATGCTATTCACCAGAGGTCTTTAATTAGACTCTCGGTAGCTAAAGTATTATGTCGTGGTGGCGGCGGGGTGGGCATCCAAGCATTCCGGGGTTGCAGGTGGGCCCCTCACGCGACTCAGTGGGTCTGAATTCGACTCTAACTTTGACTAAACAAACATAAAGCCCAACCATCACTCTGACAAAACACCCCAAATATCGTCAATTAACACCCACCCCTTTTGTCCGCCTATGCGTACTTTTGCGTATTTACCTTTAGCGTCTTTTAAAGACTCACCTTCAACGCCTTTTTCGGCTTTTAACACAACCGATTCTGGACAATCTGAATCTGAAAGCAACGAGACCATATCTGCTTTTACCCATACGACTGTATTATTCGACAATAGAGTTTTATGAATCCAACCTTCTTGACCATCAAGGTCTTGGACTTTACGCCAAAAGTCAAACTCTGCAATTACCTTCAGGGGTATACCTTTACGATTATACACCACACGTGTTGGATAGTTGTTTCCTGGACCTGCTCGTAAGTTTACTTTGCTGGCTTTTGTCATCACAAACCGCGGGATAGGCAACCCACTTCCCTTGATGGCTGTTTTAGGCGCTGCTGCCTGTTCAGTCGCCCAAACAGACCCACCCACCATCATACAGACACAGCTTACAATGACAAAAGAAGCTCGCAACATTATTACTCTCCTGTAGATCCAAACCCTCCAACACCACGCACGGTTTCGGATACTGAGTCTACCTTGCAAAGACTAACCTTTGTATAAGGAGCAACCACCATCTGAGCAATCCGCATTCCAGCCGTAATCGTAAAGGGCTCGTTACTTAGATTAATCAATAACACTTTCACCTCACCACGATAATCAGCATCAATCGTACCTGGCGTGTTTAGAACAGTAATACCATTTTTGTATGCCAAGCCTGATCGCGGACGAATCTGAGCTTCATACCCCTCAGGCAAGGCCATAATAAACCCTGCCGGGACTAAGACTCTTGCCATGGGTTCTAACACTATGTCTGCGACAATCGCAGCACTTAGATCCAAACCAGCACTGTGTTCAGTTCCATAAGCAGGTTCTCCCCGAGCATGCGGCAATAGTTGTATTTCTAAGTTCATCGTCTTTGTTAAAGTATCAATCATTTTTTCCATCCTTCATGAATTGCGACAATACCATCCGTTAGATTGGTATAGGTTACGTTTTTAAATCCTGCTGATTCTATCATATCTTTTAAGGTTTGTTGATTTGGAAATTGTTGAATACTATCGGCCAAATATTCATAGGGAGCTTCTGCTATCTTGCCCACAATATAATTTCCTAATTTTGGAATAATACGCTGGCGATAAATTGTATAGGTTGAGTTTAAAACCCTGTGTTGAACCTCGCTAAATTCCAAACACAAAAACTGCCCGCCTGGTTTTAAAACCCGATAAAACTCACTCAGAGCTTTCTCTCTGTCCGTAACGTTTCTTAAGCCAAAGGAAATGGTTATGCCATCAACAGAGCTATCCGAAAAAGGAAGATCTTCGGCGGGTGCTTGCACCCAATTAACGCCGGAAACTATCCCCTTATCAATCAGCTTGGCTTTACCCTTAGCCATCATGTCTGCATTAGGATCAACCGCAGAAACATTAGGAATCAACCCATGTCGTGTAACCGATTGATGAATCAGTCGCGTTACATCCCCAGTACCGGAAGAAACGTCTACATAATGAGCCTCTGGCTTTATAGACAACCTCTTTACAAACTCTCGTTTCCACAGCCGATGAAGTCCAAAGCTCATTAGATCATTCATCACATCGTATTTTGAGGCCACACGACTAAATATAGCATTTACACGCTTTGAGTGTTCTGAAAATCTTTCCATATTAAATATCCCCTTAAGGAGTTTCCTTAGGGGGATATTGTAACATATCTAATCTAATAGCAGGAACTATTCCGTACAAATAACCAATAATGTGCTAATCGGCTGCCCTTTAAATGTTGCAACCCATGCTTTAATTAAAGCGATATGAGATTTCGAGCTATTTTTTTCCACAACGAGGCTTGCTTTACTTTCGCTTAAACATAATTTGTATGAACAGAATTCAACCTTAAGGTGATACACAGAGCTACCCTGACCTAAATTGTCAAATCGAGTATTCATCACCTCTAACCCATCAGCCTGGTAAGCTGATTTAGGCGGATGAAACACCCATACA
>CAZMBF010000147.1:0-2785 GCA_964564365.1 uncultured Alphaproteobacteria bacterium | reverse complement strand
AGGCTATGATTGAAGCAAACAATGCATTCTGGTTTGGAAGATTCAGGTGCATGCCCGGGGTTTCATGAACAAACTCCTGAGTAAAACCAGTATACTGACCAATTACGGCAAGAACACTTTGAATAGAAATATCTTTTCTTTGTGGCAATAAGCGTGTAACTGAATAAGTAGATGTCTCTTCTAACTTTGGAGTGCGCAACACAAATGATCCGTTACTTCGGAATTTTAGGTAAGCTAGTTTGTCTTGAATGATAAGTTGATTGACCTGAAGGTACGCATCTGACAATTCATCTTTGCCGGCAAGTAGAACGTCTTCAATGCTAATAAATTCCTCTAACTCAGCTTGTTTAATATAATCATCTCGTTGAATGTTCCATTCATCAGAGGAAATAAGATAATCATTAAGGCTTCTATATTTATATGAGTGCGGTAGACTCAAGGCTCCTGATTTAAGTGCTTCCGCAATTTTTATGTACAATATCGCCTTATATAAAGAGAGGTTAAACTGGTCTTTCTTTGGACAAACGATCTTTTTTTCTTTATCAGTTAGAAACCCTAACGGGGCTCTGTGTTCTATAATTTCTTTGTTTTGCAAATGTGTGATAGCGCGTAGAAGCTCTTTGTTACCAGTAAACTGAAGCGTTTTAACAATACCTCCTACTCGGTTTTGCAATTGCCGTGATTTAAGTTCTAACACAGAATAATAAACTTTATCCCGCTCGACGGGATTTAACGTATCTTCTAGACTATGGAGATGAGCGCGGTATGTTTCAATAGGTTGCTTCTGAATAGATAGAATGTCTCTGATTTTAGCTACGCACATTGCTGGATCCATAGCACTGTCAAACGCGAGATCTGTAATTTGTTCTAATGGATTAACAAGATATGCTTTGGCTTGCACAACAGTCTCAAAGAACAATTGGTTTTGCTTGATATACCGATCTGCTCTCTGGGTTTTTAAGGCATCTTGAATAAGATTTTTAATATTTTGAACAGAGTGTAATAAAATATCGGCCAGAATGTCATGACCTCTAAAATATTGATACGCTATAAATGCGATTAAAGAAACATACCTTGTGTCATTCGTTCTTTGTCCCAAATGAGCTGTTTTGTTTCTTTCAACATAACGTGTCCAATATAACGCTCCATCATGGTTCAAGTTTAAGAAGTGAAATGGGCTAGCTATTAGCGAGTACAGAGATTTAATTTGATTAAAATCAGTTATATTTTCACGTATATTTCCAGGGCGAAGAGACTGATTATATCGTCGTAAGGAACTCAGTGTATATTCACTGGCTTTATTGTGACTGATTAATTGATCAAGATAACTCTTTGTTTGATCGTCTAGACATTTTTTTAAACAGTCGTGTATCTCTCGTTTATATTGTTTGATTTGCTGCGAGATTATATTTACAAATGTTCGGTAACGAGGAAGCACAATTTTACGAGAGGATAAATAATCCATTATATGGGCTAACATACTTTTTGGATGGCTATAACTCTTTACTTTACCATAGATGTACCGTGAGAGCTCGTCCATGCTAATGCTGTCAAAAGAGCTATAACCCGTTATTTTGAGAATTATGGATTCATGATCAAGTTTTGTTTTTCTATTATATGACTGTATTTCAACCCATTCGATGTTTATGCCAAGCAACCGACAGACATATTCGATATCCTGAGTTCGAAAGTTTCCTGTATAAAACCGTTTTTTAGCTTTAAAGTAGGCGTACGCTATCAAAAAACAGACTTTGTTTGTGGGTGTGCGAAGTTTGGCTAAAGCCTTCAGAACAGACTCTGATAAGTTAAAATATTGCTTGCGATCTTGACTATCAAACATCGGTGGATCATCAAATTCTTTTGCTTCTTGTTTTGATAGTATTGAAATGCGGGTCAAGATCGATATCCTTCCTTATGAAGTTCGTAATGCGAAAAACATCTGTTTTTCGATAGGTCTGCTTTTTAACTTTACATTTAGCATAAAACAAAGCTATTTATATACGGAAAACACTGTCGCATACATGCAGTGTTCAACAACCAGAACTACAAGGATTTTCGGACATGTTAATAGGATATATGCGAGTTTCAAGTGAAAGTGATCGCCAATCCTTCGATTTACAATATGATGTATTGATTCAATCTGGGGTAGACCCTCGAAATATTTATCAAGATAGAGCGAGCGGCGCAAAAGATCAGCGTGATGGCCTGAAAAAAGCTTTAGAGTTTGTGATGCCTGGAGATTGTCTTGTGGTTTGGAAACTAGACCGTTTAGGGCGATCGCTATCTCACCTGATTACTATTATTGAAAGTTTGAAGGAGAAAGGCATTGCCTTTAAGTCTTTGACCGAGAATATGGACACCACAACGCCACAAGGACAGTTTTTATTTAGCGTGTTTGGAGCGCTAGCTCAGTATGAGCGAGCATTGACGAAAGAACGAATCATGGCAGGGCTTTCTGCCGCTAAAAAACGTGGAAAAACAGGGGGGCGCCCTAAAGCTATTTCTGAAGAAAAAATGCAGGCTATTTTAGAGGCTTTAAATTCTGGTATTACCAAAGCCGCTATCTGCCGAACATTCAATGTAAAACGCACAACCCTTTATGATGCGATTGCAAAATCTACTGAACCTGTTGCATCACTTTCTATGTTACATTTGGCCCCTTCCTAACTTTTTACCCGTGCGACACGAGGTCGCCAATAAGAGCTGTGGTGCTCTTAAGTGAAAGATAAGAGACACCACCATCCATGCTGCTGGATGAACCTACGATCCTGAATCAAGAGCGGAT
>CAZMBF010000146.1:0-2813 GCA_964564365.1 uncultured Alphaproteobacteria bacterium | reverse complement strand
AATCGATATCTTGTGACCTTAGGATGTGATGCCTCCGTAGTATCTCCCTTTGTACAATATCAGCATTTAAGTACTGAGGCAGCAGAGAGTCGCGGTCTTTATGTAGGTTTAGACACAGATGAGTTGTCTGTTCAAACGTCTGATGCGACATTAACATCAAAGTTATTAGCCAAAGTGGGATATGAGTCTGGATTTAATACAAATGTTTCTGTCTACGTAGAGTGGACAAGTGGATTAAAGCTAAGTAATGGATTGGAGATTTCCAATACGTTAAACATAGGATCTAACGATCGACACCTAAAATTGAACCTAAGTTATGAGTATTAAGGCGACTTTATAAATAGATAAAAAAAGGAGGCTTTGGCCTCTTTTTTTGTTATAGGATTATTAAGTCTTTTTTGATACAAAAGAGGTGGAATAATGTTGTTGTATTGATGTTGAATTTTAAGTCGATCAAATTGGTGGGTGTGCTTGTCCTAATGTTGGGCTTAATCTCTTGTGATTTTTCAGAGCTTTTAGAAAATGAAGCCACTATACAAGCTGATGGTGATGATTTTGGAGCAGATATTCCTGACGATCCCTTAGATAGTTTCAATCGAGCGATGATGGAGCTCAATTTCTTTTTAGACGATTATCTTTTGCAACCAGTTGCTACTGCGTATAAAGCTTTGATACCAGAGTTTGTTCAAACTGGTGTTGGGAATGTTACAGATTATTCAAAAGTTCCCTTTTATATGGTAAATGATCTTTTGCAGTGGAACTTAGATCATTTTGCTCAAAATTTCTGGGTTTTTACAATTAATACCTTTTCAGGTTTTGGCCTCATCAATACGGCAGGATATATGGATGTATATGCGCAGCCAAATGATTTTGGAATTACACTCCATCAATGGGGTGGGGGTGCTGGGTTTGAGGTAACCTTACCTGGACTGGGGCCAACATGTTTACGTGATGTTGTTGGCAGTTTTGTGGGGTTGTTCCTTAACCCAGTTAGTATTGTTGCAGATTATCATAGTTATCAAGGGGCATATTATTCAGTGACAGGACTTGGTTTGGTGCATAATCGCTCAAATTATTTAGGACAACTTGAAAGTTTACGTAAAGAGTCGTATGATCCATATGTGACGATCAAAAGCATCGTAGAACAGAAACGTACTGCAGAATTAAAGGAGAGCGAATGAAACAGGTATTTTTAGGTGTATGGTTGGCAGTTGTTAGTTTAACCTCTATAAACGCGACAGTCCAACTCTCAGAAGCAAAAGTATTCATTGAAAAGTTAATTTCAGATGGCATCTTATATTGGAAAGATAAGCCGTTTGATGAGCAAGTCTTGAAATTTAAAGAAATTATGGAAACCAAGTTTGATTTAGATGGCATTGCCAAGCGAGTTCTTGGTGAAAAATTGTGGGGATACATGGATGTTAAGCAACGGTATTTGTATGTGAATACGTTTCGTCAGATGTTGCTAAATCGCTATTCAAAGAAATTTAGTGCTTATGGTGGTCAGAATATTGCAGTGATAGATGCAGCGCCTTCAGTTAAAACATTTCTAATTGGAGTTGATGCTTCGCAACCACAACCTCAAATCGTTGTAACATCAGAATTAAGAAACGCGGGTGGGTCTCCCACAAAAGTTGAGTGGTATGTGGGTGAGGAAAATGGTCATCCTGTGATTACAGATATTACAATGGCGGGTCCAAGCATGGTATCTACAGAACAGGCGACATTTACAGGCATTCAACGTAACCCCGAGAATTTAAAAAATGCTCGAGAAACCTGTAAGAATGCCGGAGCAAGTATGAATAAATGTGTGGCTGATCAACTGGTTCAGGAAGTCATGAAATATATGTTGTCTGGCAATTAATAAATGCGTTCCTTTTGTTTTATTTTTTGTGTGTGGGCATTAGGACATTCTATATATGGAAAAACAGTCTTAATCTTAGCCGCAACAGGAGCGTTAGGATCTGAGATTTCTTATTTTTTAGCAGATAAAGAGTATGATCTTGTTATAGCTGCTAGAGATAAGAATAAATCTGATAAATTGATACATGATTTAAAATCAAAATTTCCTCACAGAACGATTACATTTCTCAAGGTAGACTATAGTCAGTCAATAGCTGTAGATGTAAGTTCTCTCAAAGGATCGCATCTAGATGGTGTTGTTTTAATTCCTCCCCGACCTACCTTTACAACCAACTCAGGAATCCCAACTAAAGAGGAGTGGGATAGCGTGTTTTCATTAAACTATTCAGCCCCCTTAGAAGTGTTAAGGCGATTAGAGTGTTTCATGAATATAGGAGGGAGTGTTGTTATAATGTGTGGGCTAACTTCAGAACAATATATGCCAGCGTATCAAAATTCAAACGTCATACGATTGGCATGGATTGGTGCCCTCAAAAACTTAATGTATCAATTTGCAGCTAAAAAAATACGTGTGAACGCAGTTTCGCCAGCCATTATTTTAACAGAGTTTAATAAGGAAAAGATTCAGAAGAGTGCTGAAGGAAAAGGCATTTGTTTTGACAAAGAGCTAGAAGATTCGGTAGCGAATCTACCACTAAAACAATATGGTGAACCCTTAGATGTTGCCAAAGTAGTCTATTTCTTATTAAGTGATTTGTCGTCTCATGTTAATGGGGTTAACCTTCCTGTTGACGGGGGAGAAAGTTTATCTTATTAATAAATCCATGAACACTAATCTTAAATCATTATTAGAGACATTGCAGTTTCTCAATGAATCCGGCGAGGCCTATGTATTAGAGACGTCTCCGGTTAATCGTCTTTCTGCGCAGAAACAATCAAAAGGTCCAGAG
>CAZMBF010000145.1:0-2839 GCA_964564365.1 uncultured Alphaproteobacteria bacterium | reverse complement strand
GATCTTTGAACAAAAAGCCAAAACATTTGATGAAGCGCATACCAAAGGGCTGGATTTATTACTGAAGCCGTTTAGAGAACAGATCACCAATTTTTCCAAACAAAGTGAAGAGCGCTTTTTACACGATGCCAAAGAGCGTCAGAGTATCAAAGATGAAATCATCCGACTAAAATCCCTCAATGAACGCCTGAGTGAAGATGCGATCAACCTCACCAATGCTTTAAAAGGTGAAAATAAAACTCAAGGTAACTGGGGAGAGATCGTTTTAGAACGTATCCTCGAAGAGTCCGGGCTGCGCGAAGGGCATGAATACGATATCCAAAATACTTTGGAGGGGGAAGAGGGTAAGAAATACCGTCCCGATGTGATCGTTCATTTACCGCAAAATAAAGACATCATCATCGACTCCAAGGTCTCTCTTGTGGCATACGAGGCATTTGTCCGTGCGACCGATGATGAATCTCGTGCACATGCGCTCAAACAGCATCTCGTTTCCATTCACGGACACATCAAGGGTCTGAGCCAAAAACGGTATGAGCAGCTAAGTGGGGTTAAGACGCTGGATTTTGTACTGTTATTTATGCCTATCGAGGGAGCATTCTTACTCGCGCTTGAACAAGACAATACCTTTTTCAAAACAGCGTATGAACAAAATATCGTGGTGGTTTCTCCCTCAACACTTCTTGTTACGCTTCGTACGATCGAACACATTTGGAGAAGTGAGTATCAAGAGCGTAATGCCAAAGAGATTGCGGCATCTGCTGAGGCGCTGTATGAAAAACTCGTTGCATTTGTAGAAGACATGGAAAAGATTGGAGATTCGATTGCCAAAACGCAAAAAAGCTATGAGGGGGCGATGAACAAACTCTCTACAGGAAAAGGCAATTTGATTCGACGGGCTGAGGGGATGCGAAAGCTGGGATTGAAGCCTAAAAAAGCGCTTCCAGAATCTTTAATTGATACGCTTACGGATGAGGAATTTTTACTTTCGAATTAAGTAAACTGCCAATAAAAATCATCAGAGCCAATACGCCTATCCATGTGATCCATGGAGCACTTAGATAGGTCACCCATAATAATATAGCTCCCAATGGTGTTGGTACACCGGTAAAGTATTTGGTTACTTCTCCTGCATTAGCATCGATATTAAACTGGATAAGTCTGCGAAGACCGCTGATGACATAGTAAATTGATCCAACAGCAACAGCTGCCAAGGATACGCCTTCCAATGTCGAATATACAGCTTGAAAAATCAAAAATGTCGGTACCAAAACAAATGATAGAAAATCGGCAAACGAGTCGAGTTGTACTCCAAACTCGTTGGATAATTTATACTTACGAGCGATCTTTCCATCGAAGATATCGAATGCTCCGCCAATCCATGCGAGAACAATAGCAGGAATAAATTGATTTTGTGTGATAAAATAAGTAGCAAGTAAACCACACGTGATATTAACCATAGTAAAAAGGTTTGCAAGATTGAAGTGACTGGTTGATTTGTATAAAAAGTTCATAATGTTTCTTTCTTTATGTTGGGAATGTTGTATGTAATTATAACGAAGTCATAGGTGGATTTATCCTACTTTATTGATAAATATTATCAATAACTTAAGAAGTAAATAAGTTGATAATGTATATCATTTCCAAATCAAGGAAATAAAAAATGCTGAAACATAAATTAATTATGATGAGTTTGATAGCCAGCAGCCAGTTGGGGCTTTTTGGTGCAATTATCCCTGAAGATAAGGGAACCGTAAGCGGATTGGTACGTTTTGGATATGTGGATCAGGATAATGCGGCAGATACACGACCGCTCTTGGTGGTATATTGAGATATGAGACACCGGTGTGGAATGGGCTAAAAATGGGGGTAGCCGGATATGGTTCTCAAAAATTTCCTTTTGCAACCGGATCACGCTTCGAGGACAAGAGTAATAAAGATTTCTTAGGTGAGAATGGAAACTCTTTTGCGTATGTTGGAGAAGCGTATATGGATTACAACGCAAATGATATCAATATTCGTGTCGGTCGTCAGCTTGTCGATACACCATTGGTTAATACGGATGAGATACGGATGCTTCCTAACAGCTATGAAGCCGCATTGGCGACTTACAGCGGGATTGATAAAACTACCCTAATGGCAGGGTATATTAAGCGTTGGGCAGGATATGACTCCGGTGCAGATATTTCGAAATTTAAAAAAGTGGCAGAAGAGAGCCATGGTGCAGTCATGTTAGGAATTAAAAATGAGAGCATTGAAGATTTGACAGTGCAGGGATGGTTTTATTCGATCGATAAAATGACCGATGCGTTGTATATGGATGCTGTTTATAATGTGAAAGCATTTGATGTTTTGGGCTTGACTTTTATGGGACAGTATGGACGTTTTAAAGAAGATACGAGAGCAGATGGAAGCTTATCGGGGGCAGATGGAAATGTATATGGATTGGCAGTGAATGCTCAGTGGGGGATGCTCACTCTAGGTGCTGCATATAATGAAGATTCAAGTGCTGATAATAAAGCAATTAGCAACGGTTTGGGAGGGGGACCTTACTATACTTCGATGGAGGAGTGGACAATAGGTTGGATGAAAGATGAAAAGGCTTATCAATTAAAGGCACTTATCGATATGACCGATGCTGGAATTGAAGGATTGAGTGTAACAACATTGTACGGAGACTTTAGAAGCGCTCCCGTCAATGTTAGAATGACGGAATGGGATGTTATTGCCGCATATACCTACAATAACAGTTTAAGTTTAGATGTCAGTTATGCAAAGATCAATGATAAAAATGATAATGAAAACAGTGGAAGTGATGCCGGTTATGACCGATTTCTTG
>CAZMBF010000144.1:0-2840 GCA_964564365.1 uncultured Alphaproteobacteria bacterium | reverse complement strand
AAGCGGTCATTCTGAAGCCATTGAGTTGATGAAGCAACTCGTTCGACAGCAGATTCCAACAGGGTTTACCGTACTTGAGGTGTCCGACACAAAAGAAAGGGTATTAAAAAATGGGTGTACTCTGCAGACCCTAAAATGTCTCACAGGGCGAGGATGGGAGATCTGGCTTGGGAATGTTAAAAATCCTACCGATGCATTGATTCGGGTCAAAGAGTCGGCATTGTCGAGCGAACGCGATGTTGCCGTATACCTGAGTCAAGGAGAACTGCACCCTGGTCAATCTGCCACGTGTGTCATGATTCGAAAGCGAGGATGAGATGAATCCATTTTCTAAACTATCTCATAAACAATCACTGCTGATGAGTGCAGGAATTGGTGTTGGAATTACACTGTTTCTTGTTATGACCTATCAGATCATTCAATCCGACCCATCGCATGAAGCGAACGTAAAATCTAGAGATATCCAACTGACACCCCCTGGTAAAACCATTGATAAAAAAGATGTATGGATGAGCAAGATCGAAGCGCAAACGGAGCAGCAATCTCAAAAGATTGATCTGATGGAAAAAATGTTGCAAAAGAACGCTATGGGCGTCGAGCCTACAGAATCAGAATCCTTAAAAGAGGAGGTAAAACATCTCCGGGAAGAGCTCAGAAACGTTCAGCAAGGTCGCATGCCCGACGCTTCAACAACGGAGGCACCTTGGACGCAAGGGCGAGGAAGCGAACCCGTACCTTCGAAGCCCGTAGGGTCTGTTCACGGTCAGCCACAAACACAACCTCAAACACAGGGATTCAATCAACGGGGCGTTCAAAAAATCGTGGTGAATCTAAATAACAAAATCTCAAAGCAACGCCATTATACGAATGTGTTACCTGCCGGAGCCTTTGCACAAGCGGTGTTGATTGGAAGTGTGGATGCCAACTGTGGTGTATCGTCCACCAGTGACCCAAAACCTGTGTTGCTACGAATCTTAGAAAACGGAACGTTGCCTAACAATTTTAAATCCAAACTCAAGAGGTGTGTGGCTGTGGGTGCAAGTCATGGAGATTTGTCCAGTGAGCGTGTTTATATCCGTCTTGAGCGTATGAGTTGCATTGATAAAACCACTGGAGAAGTGATCGAAACCGATGTCGCAGGCTACATTGCGGGTGAAGATGGCAAAGCTGGGATTCGAGGTGAGGTCGTAGATCGTTCGGGCTCTATGATTGCACGAGCAGCTGTTGGAGGTTTCTTTGGCGGCATCAGCCAGTTTATGCAGGGCAGCATAATGAATCAACAATTGTCTCAGTTATCCAAAGAAACAGACGGTAAAGCGATCTTTAATATGGACGCTTTAAAACAAGGTGGGGTTCAAGGGGTCGGTTCAGCCTTAGATAAGCTTTCGGACTACTATATTAAACGCGCAGAGCAACTCCAACCTGTGATTCAAATTGCAGCGGGGCGAACGGTGGATATTGTCTTTACCCATGGTGCAAAAATTGGATCTCAATCCACTAAAGATCAGATAAGGGCATCATCCACAGGTTTGGATGCGGAACAATGAGGCGCGCACTTCAAAATGCTTTAATTATTATGGGGATGGTTTCATGTGTCAATGGATCAGGAAGGTTAGATCCAAAGTATACGATTTGCTATGGCAACCCAAAAGCACCCATTCATATTGTGGAGTATTTCTCCCTTGGCTGCGCGTCATGTCTTCGAACCTTTGCTGAAGAGTTTGAAGGCATACGCGAAACGTATATCAATATAGGTCGTGTCTATTGGGTGATGCATCCTCACCCCGTGGATCTCATAACCGTACAAGCCATGGTGTGTCTGGAAGCTTTAAGTGATCATCAGAGGCGCGTATTTTTAGAAGCGGTATTATTAGAACATGCTCGGAGTCCTGAGTTCGGGCTCTTGAAGTTGATGAAGGCCGCGATGGACGTCATAAAGGTTCATATCCCCGATATGACCGATGCAACTATTCTACAATCGACGCCCGCGTTTAAAGCGGCGTTTACCTATCAACAAGCAACCCCAACCTTTTCAGGGACACCCACGATTTTTATCAACGGACGATTGATCGATGCGTTTCCAACACGAAGCGTCATTGATGAGCTCATTCACACTGAAGAAGGAAGATTAAAATGAAACATATCCTATTTCTCCTGCCGATACTGATGATCACGGCCTGTACCGATTACAGCAATGCCTTTGATTGTCCACCCAAGCCTGGGATGGGATGTCAGTCCATCAGTGAAATTCATGAACAGATCATAGAACATCCAAAAGGTGACGATGAGCTGAATGTTCCCGTTGAAACAGACGGCACAGACTGTACTTCAGGAAAGTGTTCAAAGGGAGACCGTCGCTCTATTGGATTTAACGAGTTAGTTCCAACAGCGGGCTATCTCGTAGCTAGAGGATCCGATCAATTACAGCGTATCCCTGAACGCGTGATTCGCATTTGGGTGAATGGTCGTGTAAATGACGCTGGAGATTATGTTGCGGCACACTACGTCTATGTCGCCCTCAAAAATGAGGGTTGGAAACGCTTAAAACACGAAGGTATGATCAACGATGACGATTAAATCGATTCTTTCTTCTTGTCTGAAGGTGTTTAATGTCGATGAAGGTGTGGATCCCCATCACTCACACTATGAAGCTGCCGCCCATGAGTTCTTTCGGGTGTATCAATTGAAAGATCTCTTGCCCTATGAACTCTATGATGAAGAATATGGGATTTATATTCATTCGTCACATACAGGGTTTTGCTTGGAACTTGCTCCGATTGTTGGGAGCAGTGAGGGGTTAGAAAATGATCTTCAGTTCTTGATCAATGAGGTGTTTGAAG
>CAZMBF010000143.1:0-2848 GCA_964564365.1 uncultured Alphaproteobacteria bacterium | reverse complement strand
TGCTTTAGAGAAAAACTCTAAATACAGCACATGTATAACACGATGAATTTCAAACGATCGAATGCGCTTTTTAGGCCGTTGCACGACGGGTTCTGGATTCAACAGCACAGTCAGAATACCTTGAATTTGCACTAACGCTAGTCCTACATACACGCACGACCACCCCCAGATGTTGGACGCATACAGCGCCAAGCCACCCGACAACAAAATACCAATTCGATATCCAATTACGATTTGGCTGGATCCAAACGCTTGTTGATCATGTGTAAGTATCGTCACACGATACACCCCCAACGTAATATCTTGGGTGGCCGTAAAAAAACTGACTAGCAAAATCAAAAATGCCGTCATATACAAATGATCGCCACTTACGATATTACTTAACACGATTAACGTAAGCATGACACCTAACTGACTCAGCACCAACCAGCTTCTGTATTGACCTAATTTGTGAAGTATTGGAATTCGCATATTGTCAACCCAATGTGACCATAAGAATTTGATAGACAATGGAAACGTCCAAAGTGCAAATGACGTAATCACGGATTGACTCAATCCTTCTTCCAACAACCACTGATAAAACGTGGATGTAATCAACAGATAAGGAACCCCAGCAGAGATTCCAAAGAACAACATGCTCAGGACTCTGGGATGGAAATAAGGGCGAATATATTGAGCCAAATTAAGTTGATTACGCATGATGAACTGGGTGTTGTTGTATACGACTATAGAAAAACAACGGAATTAACGATAAAACCATACCCACGATAAAAAAGACCGACCACCCTAAATAGCTGGCTAAGACACCTGACACCGCACCAACAAAAGGGCGAAATAACAATTTGATAGATGAAAACAATGCGTATTGAGACGCAGTATAATAGGTTTTTCCACACAACAAACCAATGTAAGCAACCATTGCTGTGGTTTTCATTCCTTCGGTTAAAAACTCAACCAGCACTGAAAAATACAACAAAACTAAGTTGTCGCCCATGTGCGACAGCCCTATCAAACTGACATACGAAATACAATGTAACAACGTCGTTACATAAATCATACGATTAATGCCAATGATGCTAACTAAATGGGCACCAATGACTCCACCAGTGATCGTACAAATAATACTGAATGCTTTTGCAATGTTTGCGACCTCGGCTTTATCAAAGCCTACATCCAGATAGAATATTGTCGCAATACCTTCAACCAAAAAGTCCCCTACACCCACTGTCAAAATAAACAACGTCATCCATTTCCATTCTGACTTATGGTTATGCATGAATTGATACAAGGGTCTTAAGAAACACAGCCGAAACCATTGCCTAACGTTATACTGCAATGACTCTTCTGCATCAGTTTGATTGATTTCTGGCTCAGGAACCAGCAGCGTTGAAATAATCGTTATTACTAATATCATGGGAATAATAGCATAGGCTGCATACCATCCAAGTGCTGCAGCAACTAATAATGCGCCACCACCACCAAATAACTTACCTATGCGGTATCCGATACTCCCTGCAGAGGCCGCCGCATAGCTTGAGGTTGGTTCCACGATTTCCACACGATACGCATTTAACGCAGTATGGTTAATCGCAGATGCAAAAGAAATAAGAATTAACAAGCTAATTGTAATCGAAAGGTCACTGGTTCCAAAGACTTGCCCCACCAACAAAAACCCAATCAACATAGAAATTTGAGAAACTAACGACCACGCTCGCCTACGTCCTAATACCCTATGCAGAATGGGTACGTGTAGCCGATCAACAAGTGGCCCAAAAAAGACTTTTGCGATGTAGGGAAAGCTTGTAATGTTCAACAACGCTACAAGCTCTAAAGAGTTTCCCCCTTCCCACATCCATACTTTAAATGTATCTACCCCTAAGGATACTGGTAAACCCGTTGAGATCGCCAAAAAGAATATCCCTAGTATTTTTGGATCAACGCATAACAACCAATATTTTTGGAATAGTTTAAGCAACCACTCTAACCTTCCTTTTGACGACTTGCGCGTTTGCGATCGTTCGGATCCAAGTGAAACTTGCGCAGTCGAATCGATTTAGGAGTTACCTCTAACAACTCATCATCCTGAATATATGACATTGCATCTTCAAGCGTCATTTTACGGGGAGGTGTTAATTTGATGGTTTCATCTTTACCGGCAGCACGAATGTTTGTTAATTGCTTACCTTTTAAGACGTTCACTTCTAAATCATTATCACGGTTATGTTCACCCACAAGCATACCTTCGTATACCTTATCACCTGGGTTAATAAACATCTGACCCCGATCATCTAAACCAAATAATGCATAGGCAACAGCCTCACCTTGTCCGTTAGAGATCAAAACCCCATTACGACGGCCTTCGACGGCGCCTTTGTAGGGTTCATATCCTTTGAACAAGCGGTTCATCATACCTGTACCGCGAGTATCTGTTAAGAATTCACTGTGATACCCAATCAAACCACGAGATGGTACGTGGAAAATGATACGCACTTTACCCCCACCTGATGGACGCATGTCTGCCATCTCACCTTTTCGGATGCTCATCTTTTCAACCACGGTTCCAGAAAATTCTTCATCCACATCCACAACAACTTCTTCAATTGGTTCTAAGCGTTGACCGTTATCATCTGTACGATATACAACGCGTGGACGGCTAATCGATAACTCAAAGCCTTCACGACGCATAGTTTCAATCAACACACCCAATTGCAACTCTCCACGACCTGCAACTTCAAAAGAGTCCTTATCTTCAGATTGCGTAATTCGCAAAGCAATGTTGCCTTGTGCTTCTTTCATCAATCGATCACCAATCACGCGTGACGTTACTTTTGAACCTTCTTGCCCGGCT
>CAZMBF010000142.1:0-2852 GCA_964564365.1 uncultured Alphaproteobacteria bacterium | reverse complement strand
TGTCAACCCAATGCAGGCAACGATTCTTCTCGAGTGCAGAAAGAGCCGTATGAATTTCTTTCGAGGAAACACCCTGAGATAGGGTCTCTGACATGTCTTTCTGCCAGTCTTTGGTTTGACGCCGTACCTCTGTCAGCTCATGCGCACCATAGCGTTCACAGAACACCTTAAACATCCCCCCACGATCTACAGAGGGCAGCTGACGATCATCCCCCACCAAGACAACCTGTGCACCTTTATCCCAAGATACTTTTAACAACTCTTGTAGAACGGTATTTCCAACCATGCCGGCTTCATCGATCATCAGGATCTCTTTCCGCTTCAACGGATCAATGCCATTTTTTTGTTGAAACAAAAATCGATGCAGGTTCTGTGCACCCTCAAAACCTTTAGACTCTAAATCTTTTGCCACACTGGACGTAGGCGCTAACCCTCGCGCCCGAACCCCATTGCTTTCAATCATCTCTCGTATGGCTGCCATCACATGACTTTTTCCTGTGCCAGCCCGCCCTTGAATGCACACGAGTCGTTGACCTAATACAGTACCTTCAAAAGCGGCTAATTGTTCCCCACTCAAACTATACTTCTGTGCAATTGCGACTCCTTTTGAATAATTAGAGGTCAGTCCAAAGAAGCCCTCTTTGGTGTGTAATCGATCCGCAATGCGCAAGAGTCGATCCTCTTCCGATTTGACAGAACGTGTGGTATAGTGATCTATGGCCTTAGCGCTTTCATACATCTTCGTCTCAGATGAATCTCCTCCTAAGGCCATATCTTCTGTATACAGCTGAATCAGTCCCGTCTGTCGCCAGAACGACTCTCGAACAGCTTTAACTTCATTGAGGGGTACATGTTTGTGTAAATACCGCTCCACATCTTCACGCGCAAACACGCTATTCCGTTCAGTAAGATGCTCTAAAATCTTTGCGGGATCCCGGCTCGCATTCTGATTAGCGCTGAGCCTCTCTAAGTGGCTCTGCATCATTGCGTCTGCGCGAGCTCTTAATCGAACCGGACCCAAGTGGGCTTGTGCCACAATCCCATTCTCATCCACACGAAGGTCAATGCTATGGTCAATAAAATACTGATTTTGAAATGCCTTCCATAATTCACCCCAGCGCTGTGCTTCCATCAGGACACCCAAACGTACCTCACCGTCTAAATCTCTAGCCTTATCTCCCAGATGTTCGCCACTCTTCGTAAAACGACGTGTCGTCATCAACACATGGGCATGCCAGTTATGATCTTCTTCTTCATGGGGTTCGTGAATATCCAGCTGTACGGCGAGCCCCTTATCGACAAAATGGAGTGTTACAAACTGACGAACCATTTCTAACTTGTGGGCAAAGCTCACACAGGCGTCGTCTGGAAGCGCAAATACCATTTCTTTTGCGACTTGGGAGTTAATGCGTGTTTCGCGCTTCTCAACCTCTGACCATAAGATTCTAGCATGTTTAAACCGGGCATTTGCCCCCTCAGGCAGAAGAATCTCATGATGGGCACTGTCGCCCTTATTGGCATAATTATAGCTTTCGCCCGTGCGTTCATTTGTTATGGCCATGCGCCCATTATAGGCCGCCTTGTGACAGGCGTTTTGTCCTGCGCTGCGCTTAACATATTGCAATCGGGCAAAGGCGATGGCCACAGCTTAACCTTTCAATGTGAATTGATATATATGATACATATCGAAAGTATACACAAAGCAACTAAAGCACGCAAACACTGTTTGCATATTGCGTATGTCTTCGTTTTGCTGCGCGCACTATTGACATAACGCTATAGGTGTGTTATCGTAAGTGTACAAACATCAGGTTCCAATGGAACCTTCAGGAGGTGACAGTGACATCGCTATCTCATCAAAAAGAAAGATTAGAGCGCCAAAAGGCGAGACTTCAATCTCAAGAGCAGAAATTGAAAACCTTAGAGCGTAAACAACGCACACGTCGTTTAATTGAGCTCGGGGGGCTCATTGTGAAAGCTGAGTTAGAAGAATTGAACAACAATGCGTTGTTAGGGGCTCTGTTATCGCTTAAATCATCCATCTCTAAAAACGAGACTCTCATTAAAGAATGGACAGAGCAGGGGGCTCAAGCGTTTGAAGCGTTAGACCAGAATAAAAGTACTGGATCTGATAAAACACCTGTGGTGATTACGTTCAAATCCGAACCACAACGTGAACTCAAATCACAACTCCGAGACCTTAATTTTAAATGGAACCCTTTTAGAAAGGAATGGTATGGCTATGGCAACATTCATGAACTTAAATCACGCATCAAGCCCGCACATGGAACAGTTGAATCCTGTGATGGTGCGTAACGACGTATTCATTACACAGCTTATCCATACGGTATGTCAGAAGTATGGTCCGAAGGCGATCGGACGGGGACTCTCTGCCCTACGATATCCGATAAGGTCGCAACCTTCAGTGGTTCTTCAGTCGTATCCTATGGCAAGTGTTATCAGTATTCATTATGAACAAACGCATTGAATGCATGACGAAACAGGATGCAAACTTACCCACAGATTCAGTGGATAACCCTGTGGATAAGTGATGCAAGCGGGAGTAAGAGATGACAGCTGTAAAGACGATTGACCTCTTTGATCGCTTGTTAGGCAACGTTGATCAGTCCGCTAATCTTCAAGCGGGATGGAACATTCGACTTCAAGCGAAACATCCGCCGAAGAACATATTTAGGTGGTATAGCTTGCGGGTAGATCAGAACTTGTTTGATGAGTGGTGTCTGTCGATTAGTTATGGTCGCATCGGACAACGGGGACAGTCTAAACAATATCAGTGGTCGGAGTTAGCAGTGTTGATGACTCAGATAAAAGGCATCCTTCGAAAACGCCTA
>CAZMBF010000141.1:0-2889 GCA_964564365.1 uncultured Alphaproteobacteria bacterium | reverse complement strand
GGCTGGACGCCTTGGTTTCTACCCCCTCAACAAAGCTATGCAGCATGAGTTGTTGACGTAGTATCGTCTCTGCGGACTCCGAAATCCCTGTGAGGGCTTGGAACGCAATCGGCATGTGTTGAAAGATCTTTTTCTTAACCGCCACTTCCGTTTGAATGTTCTGATCCAACTTCGTTGCAGCTTCCCGGCACGAACAGTAGGTCAAAGTTGGGGAGCGATCATCATCTTTTTGAATCCAGTAGACCCCTCGATTCACCGAAGTTCGATCCCGTATAAACGGCCAAAGATCGACTTTGTTTTTAAGGTTATCGATGGAATATCGACCCAGCATCACATCATAGGTAATACAATTCACCACAAAGTTTCGCATGTTTTGTTCGGCGGTTGGATCTGTCCATGTGAAGTTGGCAATCTCCATCATGTGTTCCGCTCCGAAGATATGTCCCGTGTTGTTATAGGATAGCTTGTCGGGAATACGTAAGGCTGATTCAATGGCTTGTGTGATTTGATATCCTAACCCACTGGAAAGTTTCGATACAAGTGCTAATCCATAGGGAACATTGGCAACACTCTTTTCAGACTGGGTAATGATGTCTTTGATGAACACCTGAGATTTTGGCATAAAGAATAGACCATATCCGATCACCAGCGGTAGAAACCAGGTCTTCACTAGTTCTCCTACAGATTGGTTGCTAAAAAAGGCCTTAATCACAGCCATGGTCAATCCCATCATCCCACCGATAGCAAACAACTGCTTCAGCACACCGCCATTATGTAACTTTGCAACCCCTTGAAAGATGTTATATAAGATATCTCCTCCGCCATAGGTATAAATGATCATGACCGCTCTCCCCTTTAATACGGCGCCGTAGCACGCATTCGAGAGAAGATATCCTTCTCCAATAGATTAAGTTTTCGCTCGATCGCAAGTAATTGATCCATTCGTTTCTGCGTTTTATGTTCATACTCAAGAACTCGTGCTTCAACGCGATTCAGACTTTCTTCATAACGCTCTAACACACTTGCATCAAACTGGATCTGCATCTTCCGTGTGATATTGAGTCGAATCACATCCAACACGTTTCGGATATATTGACAGACGATGTCAATGGCAACGGCATCTGCATATTCGGCTAGGCTGATGGGGGCAGCCCCTTGTCGATAGGCCGACATCACATTCAAAATACGCAACAAAGGCAACCGTGTTTTATTGAGTAACGCTTTCTCTTCATCGTTAAAGGGTTCGTCTGTGGTGACCTTTCTTTGCATCCGCCCAAGTAATGTTTCTACTTTGGCTTTAATGGCAAGATCAGCTCCTATGACAACCGTACCTTCTGAGACGTTCAAGCATTTTGTCGTTGATCCACTATCTTGACAACTATATATTGGCGCACTTCCCCCATCCATCAGCTTTTGCATAAACTGTTCATCAAACACTTTGGATGGAAACGCTTCGATTTTAAGCTTTCCTCCCTGTTGTTTTTTAACCACCACGGTTCCGGTGATGCTCATAAACATATGTTTTAATGACGACCCACCACTTCCTGCTGCAAAGAAGGGATCATCATGAATCACCTTCCATGCTATGTTAAACTCATCCTTCAAGATATTAGGATTCTCAGTTTCGGCTCGACTCATGGTGGAGCTATAGGAAGATGACTCCGCACACCCATGACGGGAAGACACATAATCACTCATAATGCCGCCCCCTGCCGCTTGAGATCGGCATATGGCCTGGCTTGCCATTTGGGAACGTGGCCAAACGGCAGAAACTAAGCTTGCCGCTGTCTCACAACTGTTAATCCCAATTCCATTGATCGTATTAGCCCACGATTGGAGCTGCTTAACGTTATTGGCAAACTGGGGTGAAACAGTCTCTAACGCTAACATAAATGCGTAACCTGCAGAACTTGTAGCCACACTCTTCAATGTTTGAACGATTTTTTCACCCGAAATAAACGAGAACCCTCCAGCATAAATATCAATATCTCCACAGTTTCCATACCTAATACTGGGCATTTCGACATGACCTAACTTGGTGTCCATCACATTCCCACTGAACGATATTCCTCCACCCGTTGCATATCCTGCCGCCTGATCTTTGAAAAGAGCGGGAGGTGTTACATTACTCACCATCCCCATCTTATTAAAAAAGTTGGTTAAACTGCTACTGATGTCGGATCCAAACATTGGGGGAATGACACATAGGGCAGTTATCAAACATCTATATACTCGATATACGTTCATGATCATCCTTTCTTAAACAATTGCAAAATCAAGTTATGCTCTAATTGATCTAAACTAATTAGGCCGTGTCCGATTGGGATGACTTGTTCCGTTTCAGGATTAACCACAAAAACCGAGGGCACACCTTTAATGCCCCAAGCTTGACTAATGCCATTATCTCGCTTAGACTCTGGGAACTCAGGCAAGACAACTCCATCTTGACTTACACCTAAAACCTTCCACCCATATTTATCGCTGAGTTGCTTAACCACCCCAGCCATGCCCTTACAGAACCTACAGTTTCCTTGATAGATAAAGAATAACCCATAGTGTCGAGACAGCTCTTTTACACGATCTTCTATTTTAAATTGGTCATCTTCTTTTTTAAGGCGAATCCCAAATTGCGTCACAGGATGTTTAACGGTTGCATCCAGTTCCGGATTCTGTAGAAGGTTTTGCATCCAAACGGCAGAGAATTTTTGGGATTGATTCAGGAGTTTGTGCTGCATCTGTTGAGCTTTTATTACATTTCGTGGATTGGGTCGCAATATGGCTTCAGCCATAGCCTCCTCAAGCGCTTTTCGTTTTTCAGCAAGCTCTTCCACCGCAGGCAACGTGACGTTGCATCCATTAGATGTTTCTGTTTTAGATTTATTTTTATCG
>CAZMBF010000140.1:0-2917 GCA_964564365.1 uncultured Alphaproteobacteria bacterium | reverse complement strand
TTAGAGGGAATGATAAAAGCTCTTAGAGCAGATATCGAGGCAACAGAGAACTCTATTAACGAACAGGGTCGCCGATTGGATCGGTTTAAGCAGAAGGATCCGCAACAACAGAGCCGCTAGATATTGAAACCATATTTCAAGATATCAAAGAACATGCTGCAGAGGTCGCAAAGGAAGAGGTCATGTATTTAAAAAGCAATAGATCACGACTGTTGGATGCCATTCAAAAGATATAGGCCCTGACAGAAGAAGCGTTGGCAGCAAAAAAACGGGCAGATGTAGCAGAGAGCTCTGCCTCCGCGCTAAAAAAAGAGGGGGCGAAAAAATGATATCAGCGCTCCCCCTATTTCATATTCACAAGATGTCTTTGAGGGGTAGCCTGTACAGCCGTCCGAGGGAAAGATGAGATGGCTTTTCCTAAAAAAGAAGAAAACAAGGAGTCTGAAGCTTTTGTAACACATGGACATCCAAAATTGTTCTTAGATACTTTAATTTAATGTATTGGTTCGATTTTTGGGATAATCTGTTAAAAATTATTTAGAAAAATAAAAATGGACTTACTTTCAACACTTTTTTTATCTCGCATTAAGTTTGCATTTACCATAGGATTTCATATTCTGTTTCCGACTATAACCATCGGCTTAGTCGCGTACTTATTTGTCCTTGAGATACTGTGGCTGCGCACACGAAATCCAGCTTATTCTAAGCTGTTTCGACTGTTTTCTAAGATATTTGCGCTGTCGTTTGGTATGGGGGTTGTAACGGGCATTCCCATGTCGTTTCAGTTTGCAACGAACTGGGGGCCGTTCTCGATCGCAACAACCAACGTTGTTGGGCCATTGCTTGCTTTCGAGGTCCTGAGCGCCTTTTTCTTAGAGGCCACGTTCCTGGGTATTATGGTGTTTGGCTGGGGGCGCGTAAAGCCAAAAGTGCATCTATTTGCAACAGGCATGGTTGCCCTTGGAACTACACTGTCAGCATATTGGATTATCACCGTTAATGCGTGGATGCAGCATCCTCAGGGTACAGAGATAATAGACGGTGTGTTCTATGTAACGGATTGGTCTAAAATTCTATTAAATGAGACCATGTTTTATCACCTAGCCCATATGTTGGGGGCTTCTTATCTGACGACAGCGTTTGTGGTGATGGGGGTGCTGGCGATTTATCTGTATAGGCGCAAAGACATTCAAACGGCACTGCCTGGCTTTAAGGTGGCACTTGCGTGTGCTCTAATTTTAGGACCTGCTCAATTTTTTGTTGGGCATGCGCATGGGCTGCATGCAGGAAAAACTCAACCCATAAAGCTGGCAGCGATGGAAGCTCACTGGGAGACTCAAACAGAAGCCCCGATGGTTCTGTTCGCAGTACCCGACATGGAGAACGAGAAGAATCTGTATGAGGTTAAGATCCCTAAACTTGCAAGCTGGTACTTAACTGGCAGCACGGATGGGATTGTTCATGGATTGAAAGAGGTAGCTAAGGAAGATCGTCCATATGTTCCGATTGTCTTTATTAGCTTTCGACTGATGGTGGGTATTGGGTGCTTGTTTATTGCGCTTGCGCTGGCTGGGGGCTATTTGTGGTTTAGAAGAAAGCTAGAAACGGCCCGCTGGCTATATGCGATATTACCTCTCTGTATTCCTCTGGGATTTGTTGCGACGATTTCGGGGTGGATTGTCACCGAGGTAGGTCGTCAACCCTGGATTATTCAAGGGTTAATGCGGACTGCGCAAGGTGTGTCGTCATCTCTCCCTCCCGAGGCAATCAGAGGGTCTTTGGTTGCGTTTGGAATCACTTTTTTGATTGTGTTTGTTATCTATTTGGTGTTTTTGGTTCAAGTAATACAAAAAGGCATGGCCGAGCCTATGCCTATCAATGAATAAGAGGGTATAACATGGATTATCCAATAATTTGGGGGGTGCTAATTAGTGTTGCCCTGCTTGTATACATGATATTAGATGGTTTTGATTTGGGCGTTGGTATATTGTTTCCCGCTGGCGATTCTAGCCAAGAACGTGAAAACATGATGAACTCTATCGCACCCATTTGGGACACGAACGAAACGTGGTTAATTTTGGCAGCCGGCGGGCTTTATGGTGTGTTTCCAAAAGCGTATGTATTTATTTTTAACGCACTGTATATCCCCTTAATTTCTATGTTGATTTGTTTGATTTTCCGCGGAGTATCTTTTGAATTTCGCTTTAAGTCGCCCGAGCGATTTAAGTTTATATGGAGCTTTTTCTTTTTTGCCGGGTCTGTAGGAATGGCGCTGTTTCAAGGAATTATCTTGGGACAGTTAATCCTAGGGTTTCATTCTGTTGAGGGTCATTTTAACGGCGACTATTGGGCGTGGTTTCGTCCCTATAACTTTTTGATAGCGGGACTTATTGTTGCGTTTTATGCCTTTATGGGATCAAGCTTTTTAATATATCGCTTTAAAGATGAGGGTCGGGCGCGGTTCGTTCGAATGTCCAAGATATTATTGTGCGTTGTTGTTGCGTATGTTGCTGCTCTTGTCTTTGGGTTTGCGTATATGGCCGCCAACCAACATTTATTTAAAGAAATTGCATCTTTATCGCATTTAGCAGAGCAATTTGGTCAATTCTATCATCATTATATAGTGTTGTTTGCGGTTTTTGGGTTAATCACCGTAAAGTTATATCAATCGTTGGGCAAAACATGCTGCTTAGATGCGTTGCCGTTTATTTATGGCAGCCTGGGGTTTGTGTTGATTTACGCGGGCACAATCTTTTTGGGGTGGCCGTATATCGTTCCTGGCGTTTTAACAGTTTGGGAAGCATCGTCTTTGCCAGAGACCCAAAAGCTTATGTTTGTTGGGGCCGCATTTTTCTTGCCTCTGATTTTAGGGTATTCCTTCTATAACTTTTATATATTTCGGGGTAAAACATCTGAT
>CAZMBF010000139.1:0-2947 GCA_964564365.1 uncultured Alphaproteobacteria bacterium | reverse complement strand
AAAGTAGTAGAGGGGACTGTTGTTTTTGTAAATCCATTGATTGACGCGAAAATAACCTGCACAGTAAGATTGTCTTTAGTTTGTATGAATTCGTCCGATTTAGACGAGGTCTTCGTACGATTCAGTTTTTGAACAATATCTGACATATTAGCGCTGTAAATAATCTGATTGACATTTTTGCTCAAAAGAATCACCTCGAACATGCCTGTTGATGCTGAATAACTTATTTTTAAGGAACCCATACCCTGTACATCAACGGACTTGGAAAGTTTGTCATGTATAGATAAATGAATGTAGGGGATGCTATGGTTGTAGTTTTTGATTGGAATGGCTGCCAATGGGGCTTTGTAGCTGAAATAACGAGATTTAGAGCTTGAGTTGAGCCTGTTGGCGTATTCAACGTACGGAATGCCAATTTCTGTGCTAACATGGTTTATAGATAAGTCCTGTGCAGAGGGTGTGGGGTGTTTGAAGAGCTGCTTAGTGTCTGCTAAACGATGATGAAACGCCAGGTAATCTAAGATAGTGCTTGCAGCAATCTGTTCTTCCTTTGAGGCGTTGTGTTGAGGGGATGCTTGTACGTTTAAAACGATTGCCTTTAATCGATGAACTTGGTGCCTTATGGGGAGCTCTTGAATGCTCCAAGGACCTATACTAGAAATTATAAATAGAGCGCTTACACAACTTAAAATCCATACTGTTGGATTATCACGACGAAGCAATATGATAAGTGTGCTGCTGGCAAAAAGAATCCATAATAGGGTTACAAAATAGCGTCCTTCTGTTAATCCCAAGGGGGCAACGCGCTTCCAGATTCCAACTGCCATTAAGCACAGTGGTATGATCATTAAGTATCCAACATATCGGGTGAACATCCGGATGATGGGGTGGTCATCTCTCCATCGCAACGTTAATATAAATGTCAAAATCAAAAGTGTTGCAAATCCAGAAACTAGATAGGCGATTAGTCCTTTAGGAAATTCCTGAGCGATCAGTATTTTCAATGTGTATGCATGTAATATTACCCCATAGATCAACAACAGGGGAATTACACAATACTGTAACAACTTTAGAACTATGACGCCAGTATTATGCAGCGTGTTATCGATGAAGTTCATGGGAATGCCAGAAAGTATCATTGCAGGCAAACAAAGAGCCAAAATAAATAAGGCTGTGTCTTTATATATGTCAGGGTAGGGTGTAAATGAAAACAAATAGTTAAGCGCAAATAAAACGGAGTATATTCCAACTAGTAAAATTAAGCTGGCCACACCAGCATAAATGCTATGCTTTAAAATATCGAATTGATAGCTCCAAACATCATCAGTATCCGAAGACTTGCCCCAAAATGGCGAAACAAAAATTGATGCTATAAGGCCAAGGAGTAACGTGCCCCATATATATGGAGATTTATAATGAAAATGAGCGTAATAAGCGAATACAGCAAACAAGGGTAGGCTGATGAAATAAAAAGACGACCTAGGTAATTTAAAACGTTCACATATTAAATTAAGGGTCGCAAAGTAAAGTGCGCCAGAGCATAGGATTCCAAAAAACGTTTTTGAAATAGATGCGGGTGGGCTGAATATTAAGCAATATGTAAGGGTTGTGCAGCATAGGACCGATAAGTTAAACCGTATCAATGTGCTTAAAATAGAGGCTTTAAATAAAGATATAAATCGCATGATACCCCGCTCATAGTTGATGATAACAATTTTGAAAACCAATTTAAAGGGCAATTTAGACCAAAATTCTTGACTTTTTGTAAGAGTTTTCTTAAAAGATAGCCAATCATTAATTTCAGAGAAGTTCCTATGATTAAAAAGTCTCATTGGGCAGGTTGTTGTTTGTCTTTATATTAATGAGGTGCGGCAACAGACTTACTTGAAGATTCTGCTGTTTTCCTAGTTCAGGAAATACAGTGAAAACAACAAGATACTATTAGCAATTAATATTTAAAACACGTTCAGATCAAATAATAGAGGTGCATTAAGAGTATGATGTAGTTGTGCTCGAACACTTAATGATCTGAACATTTACAGCACCTTCAGACCCCATTTTAACTTATTCATAGAAATTCACGCCGAAGAAAAGACTTGACTTTTGAGAGCGTTTTATATAATTTCTGCTTTGTTATATCTATTAATAAAACACAGGTTTAATTATGTACGCAGTTGTAAAAACAGGCGGCAAGCAATACAGAATCGCTAAGGATCAAGTGATTTTAGTTGAAAAGCTTGACGTAGAAAAAGGGAAAACAGTTGAGCTTTCCGACGTACTCATGATCGCTAACAACGGTAAGATAAAAGTGGGTGAACCCTTTATCAGTGGTGCAAAAGTTACTGCAACTGTTGTCGATCAAACGCGTGGCGAAAAAATTATTATTTTCAAAAAGCGTCGTCGTCAGAATTCTCGCCGTAAAAATGGTCATCGTCAACATCTAACGGTATTAAAGATTAATGATATCGTTGAAAAAGCAGCAAAGCCACAAGCAGCTGCTGAAGCATAAGGAGTTAAGTTATGGCACAAAAGAAAGCTGGCGGTAGTTCAAAAAACGGTCGAGATTCTATTGGTCGTCGTTTGGGCGTTAAGAAATATGGTGGTGAAGCGGTATTGTCTGGCAACATCATTATTCGTCAACGTGGAACACAATTTTTTCCAGGTGATAACGTAGGTATGGGTAAAGACCACACATTGTTTGCTATGACAAATGGTCATGTTAAGTTTTTAACAAAAGCAAAAGACAGAACATACGTTAACGTTATTCCAGTGGCTTAATTGCCGTCTAGAAAGATGAAAAAAAGGGGATGTAATTGCATCCCTTTTTTTATAAGGAGATACCATGCATTTTATTGATCACGTAAAAATATACTTAAAGTCTGGCGATGGTGGAGATGGTTGTGTTAGCTTTCACCGTGAAAAGTTCATTGAAATGGGTGGGCCTGAC
>CAZMBF010000138.1:0-2968 GCA_964564365.1 uncultured Alphaproteobacteria bacterium | reverse complement strand
TCCTCACAATATCATCAACTTATTAACAAATAATAAACGAAATCATGATTTTAGGAGAGTTTTTTCTCACTATTTTTCAGGAATTTAGTTATATTAGCCAACATAAAGGAAATAACTAATGACAAACTCTGAACTTCGATATCATTTAGCCCTCGCCTACCAAGCCTTTTCTAAACTAAAGTTAGACGACTTAACCTACACGCATCTTTCAGCTCGAATCCCAGGCGAAGATGTCTATTATATTTACCCGTTTGGATTATTATTCGCAGAGGTAACCCCCGAATGTTTACTTAAAGTTAGCTTGGATGGTACGATTTTAGAAGGATGCGAAGCTCAATACAACAAAACTGGCTACGTGATCCATGGCAGTATTTACCGCCATCGTTCAGATATCAATGCGATTTTCCATTTACACACACCGGCAATCGTTGCGGTTTCAGCAATGGAGGGAGGCCTGTTACCCATTAGCCAATGGGCACTTCATTTTTACAATCAAGTCGCCTACCATGAATACAATTCGCTTGCGCTATCAACAGAACATCACGAGCAACGATTGATAGATGATTTAGGCATTAAGCACGTCATGTTATTGAAACATCATGGCTCAATTACAGCAGGAAGAACAATTCATGAAGCATTCTTTTACATGCGCCATCTACAAAAAGCCTGTGAAACTCAGTGTTTAGCACTACAATCCAAAGTACCCTTATTTGAAATCCCAACAGAAGTTTGTGAGAAAGCCGTCCAGGACTTACTGTCCTTTGAACCTGATCTTGGGTTAAGAGACTGGCTAGCAGTTGAACGATGGGTGGGAATGCAAGCGAATAACCCGAAATTACTTTAGTGGAAGCTTTTCCATTACAAACTGCATAATATCTCGACCTAAAGGCGCCGCAGTCACACCACCAAAGCCACCGTGTTCCACTAGCACCACTACAATGTATTTAGGGTTATTCAAGGGTGAAAATCCTGCAAACAAGGCATGATCTTTATCTTTCCATTCCCAATCATATCCATGGTGACGACCTTCTGCCCGTTCTTTTAAGGTAATTCTCCTGACTTGGGCAGTTCCAGATTTTCCACCCATTTGCCAATCCACTCTCTGAGGGCGGCTGCGATATCCAGTTCCCTGGGGGTGATTCATAACCAGACCAACAGCATTTATTACAACACTTAAATAGTGTTTAGAGGCTAATATTTCAGTAGAAGTATCATCTTTTTTATTGAAAGAGATGTGGGGGATAATGTGCTTTCCTCCATTAACAATTTGCGCCATGAATTTTGCCAATTGTAATGGGGTTGCTAATACATATCCTTGCCCAATCGTTAAATATACCGTATCAATTCTACGCCAAGGGTCTTTGCGATGTTTTAGTTTCCATTCAGCTGATGGAACTAATCCGGATTTCTCACCTGCAACATCAATACCCGTCACCTGACCCAATCCAAATCGTCGCAGCCATTTTGTGATTTTCTCTAAAGGCATCATTTTGGCGATTTCATACATATAAATGTTGCACGAACCACGTAAAGCTTCTGTTAAATTGACAGATCCATGACCTACATCCTTCCAACAGTGGCAGGGTTGACCATCAATAACCGTCACGCCTGTGCATGTGAAACGAGTTTCTGATGTAATATAGCCCTCCTCCAACGCTGCCAATGCAATTAACGGCTTAATGATCGAACCCAAAGCATATTGCCCCATAATCGTTTTATCTACTAAGGGCGTTTGAATATCATTCTTAAGATTATCCCATTCTTGCTTAGACAAACCACGTTCAAATATTCCGGGATTAAAACTAGGGTAAGAAGCAAGCGCCAAGACCTCACCATTTGTGGCATCCAATACAACCACGGCACCACTTTTATGAGGCTTTAATTTACGACACACAAACTCCTGTAATTCTGCATCAATTGTTAACGTAACATCTTGACCTTTGTGTCCTGGATTAAATGATAGGGTTCGAATAGCTTCACCATAAGCATTCATCTCTTGCTCTAACAACATAGGAACTCCGAACAACGATTCATCCAACAACTTTTCCAGCCCAGAACGCCCAACGGTTGAAAAGGGTAGTTTTTTAGCGTAAGGATGATCATCAGGTATTCTGCTGGTATAGCCCAAAAAGTGAGGTGTAGAACTATCCATCAAATAAGCTCTCTCATATAAGGTTTGAATCTCGATCATGGGTAAATCTGCCTTATGAGCTTCCAAAAACATAAGGTCATCCCAACCTAATCTTTCTTTTAACGTGAAAGGTTTGTTGTCGGTTCGATCAAATACATCCTCAGCTAAAACAAACTTGTTCTTTAACAAGAAATCCTTGCACGCTTGTCGACACTGCCCCTCTTTACATGTGACTTTAGCAGTATAATACGGCGTACTTTGAGCTAATATGCGCCCTTGCCTATCTTTAATATCTCCACGAAGGGCTGGTTTTAAAGTAACGCGAATCCGATTACGATCAGATAATCCTTTGTATTTTTCTTGATCAATAATTTGTAAGAAAAACAACCTCCCAATCAGTATTCCAACCAGGATCAGTTGCAAGACAATAACAATCGCTAATCGTTGCCCAAATGTTGCGAAAATCTTTCGCATTATATACCCATTTACTTAAGAATCACTTTTCGTTATATCTGTAAACATAGCCTTTTTCATTACAAAATTTGTGGGTACAAAACCCTAGATTGCAAACTTGCGGTATACGGGGGTCAACGCTCGTATCAGTATTGGAAAAGCAAGACTTCCCACAAGAAAATCTAAACCTTGATGATAGGCTGAAACTTGAAACCCCAACGGCATCGCCAAAAGATACTTCCCAACAAAGCCTACAAACATAAGGCTACTAATACTTTGCCATAAATACATAAAGTCTTTACGCAACAGAAACCTTCGATCCGCATTCACAATTGTCATCAATACTAAATACTAAATCGTTTATTGTATCAGAAAAATTAATAA
>CAZMBF010000137.1:0-2990 GCA_964564365.1 uncultured Alphaproteobacteria bacterium | reverse complement strand
CGAACGACTCTCTTAGTTTAGTCTCTTAGTGGTCCTAACTTAGGGGTGCAGTTCCTCTTTACTATACGTTTTTCGCATTACTTAACTCCTTTTGGTTAACTTATTTTACACGAAAAACTCTCTTACCTCCTGGTCCTATTTGGGGGGTGCATTACGGTGGGTCTAAATTTTCCTAATTAGACTCCTTCACTACGTTCAGGAGGCTTTTCACTGCCCACCCAACCTGGATGAAGCCCATTGGGCTTCACTGCGGTTTTCCCACCCCAAAGGGCGCCGCGCCTTTACTTTATAAACTTGTTTCAAAATAAAATCTGCATATAATAAGTCAATCATTAAAGTATGTAGAAAATGTCGGAAACTCCCTTAATTTCATTGCGCAATATTCATGTTCAGTTTGGCTTAAAGGTCTTATTTCATGATGTAACATTAAACGTTTATCCCAAAGATCGCATCGCATTAGTAGGTCGAAATGGGTCTGGAAAAACAACGCTGTTCAAAACGTTGATGAATCACATTGAATTGGATGAGGGAGAGATTTTCATTCAGCCGGGGACTAAGATTGGATATTTGCCTCAGAAGGTAGATTGGAAGCCCGGGCAGACGGCGTTGGACTTTGTTCTGACGGGGATTCAGCATAATTCTGAAAAGGATATGACGTATCAGGCTAAAGCCATGTTAGACAAGTTTCAAGCGAATGCAGATTGGCTGTTTGAAGCAACCTCGGGAGGTGAGCGACGTCGTGTTGCATTAGCCTATGCATTTGCGTCTGATCCGGATGTGTTGCTGATGGATGAGCCGACCAACCACTTGGACATTCAGTTGATTGAATTCTTAGAGAAAGAGTTTGAAAGTTTTCGTGGGGCGATTGTTGTGATCAGCCACGATCGCACGTTTTTAAAAGATGTGTCACGGAAAACATGGTGGTTAGATCGTAAATCGATTAAAGAGTTAAGCCGCGGGTATGGAGACTTTGAAGCATGGTCGACAGAGCTGCTTGAAAATGAAGAAAAAGCACTGGAGCGCATGGATAAAAAGCTGGACCAAGAACTGTATTGGTTGCATCGCGGTGTTACGGCGCGGCGCAAACGAAATCAAGGACGGCTTTCAAGGCTACATCAATTAAGGGCTCAACGCGCAGCGGTATTGACGGGGGTTAAAAAGATTAATGTAACGGCCAGCCAAGATGAAACCAGCGGGCGATTGGTGATAGAAGTTAAAAATGCCTCAAAAAGCTTTCAGGATACTGAGGGCAATGAGCGTCAGATCATCAAACCGTTCTCAACGAAAATATTGCGGGGGGATCGTATTGGTATATTTGGCCCCAACGGGAGTGGAAAATCGACGTTGGTGCAATTATTATTAAAAAAGCTGAGCCCCACAAAAGGTGTTGTGCGATTAGGGACAAACCTTTCGGTTGGATATTTTGAGCAAAACCATCATGATTTAAGTGATAAAGAAACCTTGTGGACAACACTGTGTCCAAATGGTGGAGATCATTTGTTGGTGGGGGGGCGCCATCGTCACGTGGTGGCCTATTTGAAAGACTTTTTGTTTGATGTGGATCAGATAAAGTCTCCCGTTGGAAGTTTGTCGGGGGGTGAGAAAAACCGATTGGCGTTGTCGCGGATTTTGGCTCAGAATACAAACATTCTGGTATTGGACGAGCCTACAAACGATTTAGACTCAGATACGTTGGATTTATTGGTGGATATTTTGAGCGATTATGAGGGAACGTTGATTGTGGTAAGCCATGATCGTGACTTTTTGGATCGTTTAGTAACCAGTACCATTTCTATTCTTCCGGGCGGCGAGTATGTGGAATTTGCGGGTGGATATTCTGACTTTGTGTGGCAGTTGCAAAATGGCGAAAAGGACTTTTCTAAGATATTGGCAGCGCCTAAAAGAGTAGCAGCCAAGCCCAAAAGCACATCCAGTGTCGAGACGGTCGTTCGAAAGTTTGGATTTAAGCAGCAGCATCGATTGAAAGAGCTATCATCAATGATTGATGCCGTGAAAGTTGAAATTGAACGGTATGAAGATGAGCTTTCGGATGCGGCGTTATTTCAATCCAACCCAGAGCGGTTTAACAGCTTGACGGATGAATTGAACCATGCGCAAACACGATTATTAGAAGCAGAAGAAGAGTGGTTAGAGCTGGAATTATTACGGGAAGAAGCTGAAGATGCATGAGCAGATTGTAACTCTTGACGAATTAGAAGCGTTGGCGGCAACGTTTGTGGCAGAATTAAAAAAAGGCGATGTTGTTTATATGCAAGGTGACTTAGGTGCGGGTAAAACAACCTTTGTAAGGGCGGCAATACAATCTGTATTAGGGAAAGGCGAGTTTGTGCCAAGCCCAACATTTACGTTGGTGCAGATCTATGACAGTACTCCTTCGATTTGGCACTATGATTTGTATCGATTGCAAGATCCAGAGGAAGTGCTTGAGCTGGGTATGGAAGAAGCCTTTGAGCAGGGCATTACATATATCGAATGGGCTGACCGCATGGGGACTGTGTATTCTAAACCACATTATACCGTGAGGATTCAATCAATAGATCAAGATAATCATCGAAAGGTTATGATTATATCCCCTTGATATAAGTAATGGACAGGAATAACCCTGGAATTGGACGGACTTGTGGCTGCGAGATTTTGTCCTATTACGGGCTATGCATTATAAAGTTCCTTTCGTTTACAGAGTTAATTAAGTCATGCATCCCCTGACATGTATTCACGTGAATTAATTAAACCATATTGCTCTACAGTGTAATCACGAGATAGAGAATGTGATATACTGTAAGGAGTAAAGAAACAATAAGGGCAAGGTTATGTACAAGACGCGACGAGAGCCTTCATGGAACTGTGTCAAGTTAGAAACCTTTCCTAAAAATAGCCTGTCAGGAAAGTAAATATCCAGCTGTGAAATTGTCAGCGCCCAATTATTCAGCCATGATTTTGAGATCTGCGGATACTTTTGACCCCACTTG
>CAZMBF010000136.1:0-3010 GCA_964564365.1 uncultured Alphaproteobacteria bacterium | reverse complement strand
TTTTAGGGGGTGTTTGCTATAGTTAGGTATGGAAAATGATATAGATTTTATGGCGCATGTTGACGAAACAACGCCACCAGAGCTTGTGCTCAAAATGCTGCATGCGGCACGTCGCGGGTACTTAGACAGTATAGAACGATACCGCCCAAGCACAGCCGGTTCTAACTGAATCAATGGGGAGTCCTAATGGCGCAAAAGCCGCAGCAACCCTGTATTCACTGTTGAAACCGCAAAACTGAATGATGTGAATCCAGAAGGCTACCTAAAGTATGTGCTGGAACACACCCTGGATGCACATGACCCCGCGCTTATGGAAAAACTGAGGCCGTGGAATGCAAAGATTGACCCAAGATACACAAAACCAAGCTTGAAACCTAAAGATACTGAGCCTACCCCCAAGAAACCACCCAAAAAGATACAAGCTAAAATATTCTTACCCCACCCATCAATCTAAAAGCCCAGTAAATCCAACCCTCTTTCCAGATATGGCGGGGTTACTTAGACGGTTACCTCTAATAAAGGTTCAAACTAAAAAGAGGAGTCCATACCATTAGTTACGTATCATCAACTTATTAACAGACTATGAACGAAATGATGATTTTCATGCTATACCTTCCAGCACTCTAAGTTCAAGCGTCGCTGAGGTCGCATTAACTCTGTGAACGCCCACACAAGCGCATCCACACGATCGGGCGATTTTCCAACACCCGGGACAAATTGACACATTTGAGCTTCCAGTTCTGGAAATGATCGAATATGATAGATTTTGTGTTGTTCATACATCATCGCAACGGGCTCTGCGCGACATCGCTTGCTTTTGGTTGCTCGCACGGCTTTAAATCGCAGGGTTGGATCTACGTTTTTTAGAATGCTTTCAACTAAATCGCCCCCTTGGTTTACTTCGGCGACCACACACTGGGCATTATAGTGATGATAGGCCTTTACAATGCGGTCGGCCCATACGGAAGGTGATCCCTTCACACTTAGATCATCTAACACATAGCCTGCTTTGTCGTGCCCTAGTCCTACAACAACAATGCCTGTTTCGTCGCTATTCGAACCACTGGTGACGGCGGGGTCTACTCCAATAATAATGCGTGTATACATGTGTATATTCTCCTTTGATCTTGTAGTTAAACTTCGTTTTCGAATGAGGTCAAAATCTCCTTTAACTCATCATCCGAAAGGTCTTGAAGACTTAATCGTTCTGAAGCCTGCTTTAAGGCTGTTTTCTTTGCTTTTAAGCATAATTCGATAGCTTTTAGCGCAGCAGGATAGTTTTTACATTTTCGCGCAGATCGATAAATCGAATCCAAGGGCGCATATACATCTTCTTTAATGGATTTTGCTGGTTTTCTGGTTTTTTTGGTAAGAGTAACTGTTTCATGCATTATTGTATTTCCTTTGGTTGTTGATATTGAATAAGCGCTCTGGTCCACAAAGCACCTTGATGATCACGCGTCAAATGCCCATACAGTTCTTGAGCTGCTAAATGCGTACATGTATAACGAGCATTCATGAGTTCAATGAAATCAGCAGCTAAATTAGGGGCATTATCAAATGTACTGCCTCGTGTGACTACAACGTCAGATCGTTGTAACAGTTGTTCTAGTATATCTAAGGGGCGCGGAGTGGTTGTGATAAGGCACTTTGGCGATTTTCCAAGCCTTAGACCTAACATCAATTGATCCCACACAGCGTCTACTTTTCTAAACTTTGCAAACTCATCCACCCATGCTGCATCAAACTGGGGCCCGCGTAAATTCTCATAAGCCTCTGCCGCATATAATTCTGCCACGGCTCCGTTCGGCCACACAAGACGTTGTCGACTGCGTTCGTATTTTGGTCCTTGCCCTGGAGGATAACATTGCAAAATGCCACTAACCCCTTCAATCATAACCTGCTCTGCGTTTAAGATGTTATCTCCGACTAAGGCAATCCGTTTATATTGGCCCGAGTCTACCCAATGGCGTACAGTCTCAGCACCAGTGCGCGTTTTCCCGAACCCACGCCCTGCCATGATCAGCCAAATGCGCCAATCTCCTTGAGGCAACATTTGCTCTGGTCTGGCTTGAGTCACCCAATCATAACGCGCGGTCATGTCATCTCTACGTTTGATCTCTGACTGAATAACCTTCATGAGTTGAGTTAGAATTTGTGTGTTCATATATATTCTCCTATAAAAAATATACTAGGGTTAATAAAAAAGCCCTCCGAATGGAGGGCTTCATAAAGAAGAGATTAAACTAGATATTATGCGGTTTGAGCTGGCTCTTCAGCGTCATTCTGCTCTGTTTGAGAAGAAGCTTCAGGCTCACCTGCTAGTAATGCTGGGTCTGCTGCTGGGGCACCCTCTTCAGTATCAGATGTAGTATTCGGAACCCCTCTTGCGAAGGTTATTTTAATTTGTTGTGCCCCTTCTGGTCTATTATGGCCTGTTGCTGATGCACCCTGTTCAGTATTTGGAGGGAGGTCAATGATGAAGTATAGCCTTTCACCTTTTTGTTCATACCTTGCTCTCAAAGGGCCTGCCGTAACGACCTCAGCTGCTTCAGCTGTTGCTGTTGCGGTATCTTCTGCTTGAAGAGCATCTTCAACCTTTGGCTCTTCAGCAACCATTTCTGCTGAGGATTGACGTTCAAGTTGTGATGATTCTACTCTGACACTATCTTTGAAAAAGTTTGCATCTGACTTTGCTGCAGTTGTAAACGGATCCACATCACCCTCGCCTGGCAATGGGCTTAGCACAGCTTCCGCTGTGGAAGAGTTATGCTTAGCACTTACACCCGAAGCATCATTCTCAGGTAAGTCTAATCCAGCTGCATTTAGAGCGCTTAAAGATAGTGCGAATGAGCTGATCGAAAGTAAGAGTTTCTTCATATTATGATTCCTTATTTTTGTTTTTACGTTGCATAAACTATGCATCCTACTGAAGAATTCGTCAACACGATTTGTCGTGATTGTATAAAAAAAAGCTGTGGCCTTCACCCACAGCTTGTAAGATTTGGAC
>CAZMBF010000135.1:0-3053 GCA_964564365.1 uncultured Alphaproteobacteria bacterium | reverse complement strand
TTTCAAACCCAGACTTGTTATTATCAAACTCTGCATGTGACTTTGACCCATCTGACTTTAGTATACATGCATCAAATTTTAGCTTTGCAATATCGATACCGATTGTTACACTCATTAGTGATCCTCCTTCAAGGGTTGTTGGTCAAAAGCTACACTTGCATATACGGGATCTACTGTCCCAAGTTAATCACTTGGTAGCACGCCTTTTTCTTGGGTTTGCTGGAGCTAAGTTTTAAGGCTTCTTTATAGGGCATGGATTCACCAAAGATTCTTTAGATTCTACTCTACCTGATTCTTCCTTTTCTCCGCAACCTATACCCTCTCGAACAAAGCCGTCCACAACACCACCCACTTTTGGATGGTCTCCAAGAGTAGTTCAGAACATCTGATATCATGAGACTTACTGCTGTTGGCAAATATTTGACTTGAAATTCCAGTGTCTTGACTTATAATGATAAAGAAGGAAATCAAAATGTTTAAGATTGGAAGCGAAATGAGAGCGTTTATTCTAACTATGCATATTTATGTAGGAGTACTTGTCTGTTCTAATGTTCATGCAGCCGTGGAGATACATCACGACGTAACAAATAGTGATTCACTTTCCAAGACATGTTTACACGTGGACTCTGAAGAGGATGCTAAGTTTGCTGAAAGAAACGTTGCGAGTTTTTTCTATCGTAATAAAGAAGCTATATTGGCATTAAAAAAAATGGGTGCTTTAGAAGACGGCAAACCTAAAGATTTGGATTATTCAAAAGTCAAAGAAATACTACTCAAAATATGGAGTTCTGAAACCACAATCGCAGTTTGTTTTAAAACAATGACAAAAAAATCAACTGCTGATTTTATAAACTTTCAAGATCAAGTATGGCAGGATTCTTATCAACCTCATTCAGAAGAAGTGAAGAGTGTTGCGCAGCTTAGAAATATGCTAAATTTGCTAAGTGCGTTGATTGATATTAGTCATATAGTATTATAAAATGGTCTTCCGTATTATTGTTGGATGTTTGGCTGTAATATCCATATCTATTTCTAATAGTAGTTCAGCTGCCGTTGATATTTTAAGCGAGCACTATAAATTAGCTGTCGGCCAAGGAGAATGCTCCACGACAGTATCTACTTTAACTCAAAAAGACATGGAAGCAGCATATAAAGTTGCAGTTACAGCTGATATCGGTTCTAGCAGTCTAAGAGCAGACCCAAAATATGTGAGTGGATATAATTATGATAGCTTTGTTCCAATTCTAGAGCGCAAACACATGAAAAGGCTTGAGGATCTTTTCGTACCTACTAGCGAGCCTGTGAAGAAGCGATCCCGTACAGAAGGTGATGATAAAAGTCGATCTCCGTCAATAAGATATTCTCAATTAGAAGCATCGGATAAGAAAATAATCACCACAAGTTTGACTGGGGAAAGTACATTTGAAGGATCCTTTGATTTTTTAATAAAGCAACTACAGAATATAAATCTTTGGATAGTCTTTTTATCACACCCCGATAAAGACCACATTAATTGGTTGAGTACAGTTTTTGATAAACTTGCAACAACTACAAAATTGATACTTATTGCGGGTGGAGAGTGGTTTAATCCGTTTTCTACTGAAGATATTAGAGAGGTGTTAGGTTTAGTATATGCTCCTGATAAACAACAAAGAATATTCTCATTTTTTCCATATGAAGATGGAAGATTGTCTCATTTTGATATGGCAGAATGGTTACAAACCAATGGGGCCAGCATACGAAAGAAAGATCCTAGCACGTTTTGTCCCCGCAAGGAATTGAATGGAAAAAGGTTAGATCAATTTCACGGGACTTTAACAGAACTATTGGACGTGTACAAAAAAAGTATATTGGGTTTAATAGGATTATCTAGCGAAAATCCTTTAAGTAAAGCCCTTATTAATAGTATTTTAGACAAAATCTATATATGGTCATTAGATAATCCCATCGGAAACCCCAATGCACAAAGTATTGTATGGTCACATGAGGTTGACGATATTGGTTGGACATTTGTGTACACCGGAGACGCTGAAAATTCAACGTTTGAAAAAATTCGCGCTTCTCTGAAGTTTTCAAAGAAAGATGATGATCAACCTACTGATGTAGTTAGGAAAAGATATAAAACAGGGACAACTGCTGCGCCAAACTTAATAATGATGCAGGGAATGCATCATGGCTCACTAGAAAATGTATCGCCCATTGCCATGGAATTATTTTGCCCTAATGCAATCGCCTTTTCATCTGGGAATGGTGCATCATTTGCGCATCCTAGCATTAAGGCAATACAAAAATATGAAACATTGTTTAGATCTCAATATAGTGAGAATTTCTGGAGCTCATATAGTTTAGAAAATCCATATTCCTTTGCTGCTTTTTCACAAAGAGGGGAAGGAGAGCAAGGAAAAGCACTGCCTACCAAAATTCAGGAGCAAAAAGCATTGTTCTTATGTACAAACGCTTATGGCACGATTAAAATAACCGCTGAGAGTATCAGTACTTCCTATAATGAAACTCCAGAATATGTAGGATACTATGATTTGCACTCCTATGAAATAGAAGGTACTTTAGCCTCATTACTCGAGCGTTTAAACGGAGCAGAACCACTTGAAGTAAGAAAGTTGGGATTGTCACACGATGAGGTTTATGCACGAGAAGAATTTAGATCAGCAATAAGAGAAAGCTCCCTAACAAAATCTGAACAAACCGCACATTATTTACTTGTTAAGCTTGATGGAAATGAGGAATATGCATTAAAAGCGATACAAAAAACTCGCAAAGAAAATGGAAAAGATAAACCATATATATATTTCTATGTGTTAAAAAAGTTAATATCGACAGATACTAAAGTAGTACCAGTAGAATAAAAATCAGAAAACAAGCGTCTCTTCGGGTAGTTTGCGGATAAGTGCAGAAAACTACGTTAAGGGTTCTTTTATTGTTTTTCCGCAGTCAAATAACGTTTTGCTAGAATAGAAAATACTTTATAAAACTTTCAAAAACCTATATTTGGGGTTCCTTTAGATATGGCACAAAAAACAACGAACTTAGTTTTA
>CAZMBF010000134.1:0-3057 GCA_964564365.1 uncultured Alphaproteobacteria bacterium | reverse complement strand
CAGTGCTTATATGCCAAGAGTCCGCATTTTCCCTTGTTCGTGTTAGCAATAAGGTTCAATTAATTCACGTGAATACATGTCAGGGGATGCTTCGATGACTTAATTAACTCTGTAAACGAAAGGAACTTTATAATCCATACCCCTTAATGGACCCAAAATCTCGCCGCCACAACTCCCTCCAATCCCAGGATTCGCCGCCCGTAATGGGCCAATCGTCTCCCTGCCAGAAATCCCTCCAATTCCAGGATTATTCCTGTCCATTACTTTATTATTTAACCGACAAAAAAAAGATTGCAGATTTACAGATTTATGCCTATTGTTTCTTATAGAAATGTTAGAAAAGTTAGTGTTATGAATAAGTGTCTATTTAAGTTTTTGTTCTGTATCGTTTTGGCCTCACAAACTGCCGAGGTGTCCGCAAGTAATAAAGTTGTTGTTACCGTGGGTAGCCAATGTATTACGCAACTTGATATCGAAAACCGTTTAAAATTTATGGCACTTATGTCTGGCATCAGCATCACGTCAGATAACCGCAACAGTTTAACCCAAGAAGCCGCAAAAATGCTTGTTCAAGAACATCTAGAGCTTCAAGAAATGACAAACAATGGTTTAAACATTCAGGATGAAGCCATCAACAACCAACTGGCAGAAATGGCTCAACGTATCGGCATTTTGCCCGAAAAACTTGATGCGTTTTTTGCTGAAAAAGGCATTCCCATGTCAACCGTGCGTCAGTTCCTTACAACTCAATATTATTGGCCGCAATATATTAAGTTTAAATATCCATCGGTTGGTGAGATTCCTGATGAGCGTGTAGAGCTTATGCATAAGGAGCAACTTAAACAAAAAACAAAACCACGCTATTTGCTTGCTGAAATCTTTATTCCTGTAAACGCTCCTTCAGAAGAATCATCCGTACAAAAACAAATCAAAATGATTCATGCCGAGTTATTAAAGGGCGGACAATTCCCATTACTTGCACAACAGTTCTCTCAATCACCATCCGCCCGTCAAGGTGGAAACATGGGATGGATTCATTTAGATTTACTACCTGAAAAAGCTAAATCCATCGTACAAAATATGGCCACTGGACAGCTTAGCGCTCCCCACCGCTTAGACGACGGATATGTTGTTTATGCCCTCATCGACAAGCGCTTACCTGGTGACTCTGCCTTAAAGGACACAGTGTTTAGCGTTCGTCAAATTATTATGAATTTAGACCCCTTGCAAGAAAACTCTGTCGTTGGCGAGTTAAAGAAATGTAAGCATTGTGGAGACCTTGATGCAACGCTTCAAAAACACCCCTATATTCAGGTTGAAAAGTCTGATCATGTGGTGATACAACAGCTCCCCCCTCAATTTGGAGAATTGCTTGGAAAGTTACCCAACAACACATTAAGCGACCCCATCCGATACCCTCAAGGAACTGTATTTATTTGGGTCTGTGATCGCAAAGTCATGGACGGCGTTATGTCAAAAGATGAAATCCGTTATCGACTTTCAATGCAAAATCTTTCACAAAAAAGTCGAAATATTCTCAACAGATTGTCTAGAACAATTTTGGTGGATGTTAAAGACCCAAGTTATAAAATCAACTAACTAGTGACCATCGCCACACACTCAAAGGGGTTATAATCGCTATACCCCCTTTTTCATTGATCACTTTGAATTACGTCCGCGTCCTCGCGCTAACATTGATAGATGTCCACTACAATACCTTTAGCCCCCATCTTATAAGGATTGATTGAACTTGTACGCCTGATCATTTATTTCTTGCAAAAGTAACAGAATTTGGTAATATCTGATGGTCTAATTTTAATGAAACAAGAGTAGAAAAATGGCTGTTCCAAAGCGAAAAGTATCCCGATCACGTCGCAATATGCGTCGAGCACATGATCGTTTAAAACCTGTAAATTTAGGGGAATGTAACAATTGTGGATCTAAAAAACTTCCACATCACATTTGCCCTTCATGTGGGATTTATGACGGTCGTCAAGTTTTCCAACGTCCCGAAGCTGAGAAAACTGCATAAACGAAGCGTTGAATGACTTCAACAGTACACATTGCCGTTGATTGTATGAGTGGGGACTTCGGTCCCCATAGCAATTTACAAGGCATAGTTTCTGTGCTAACAGCATATCCAGATATTCATTTTCATGTCTGTGGCTCAGAATCTGCTATATTAGCTTATTTACCACACTCGCTACGTTCTAGGATAACCATTTACCCAACAGAGTCTATCATCCCGCCTGATCTAAAGCCATCTGCAGCGTTACGCATGAAAGAGGTCACAAGCCTTCACATGGCCCTTGATCTGGTTGCAAGCAAAACTGCATCTATTTTGGTTTCATCAGCTAATACGGGGGCTTATATGGCACTGTGCCTTAAAAGAATTGGCTTGCGCCCTAGTATAAAGCGACCCGCCATAGGAAAACTTATCCCCTCGCTATACGAAGATTCGCTTTGTAAGGAAACATTATTGCTGGATTTAGGCGCTAATGTAAACTGTTCTGTTGAAACATTGACAAGCTTTACAATAATTGCAAAAGATTATCTTTCTTCGACAAAGCAGCTTAAAAAGCCTAAAATCGGCATATTAAATATTGGTTCCGAGGCTGGAAAAGGAACAGAAGAATTACAACAGACCTTTAGTACACTTTCGCTAATAAATGATATTCAGTTTATTGGCTTTGTAGAAGGCGATGACCTTTTACGTGGGGTCTCTGATGCCATCATTTGCGATGGATTTCACGGAAATATCGCACTTAAAACAATGGAAGGCACGGTTAAGGCTTTCTATAATATTTTAAAAATGTCCTTAAAACGTCCATCCCTTAAATCTAAAATTGGCTCATTATTTATTGGATCTCACTTAAAAAAAACATTTGGAGAGGTTTATAATCCTAAAAAATTTAATGGCGCCCTGTTTATGGGATTAAACAGCAGTGTTCTTAAAAGCCATGGAAATGCAGATGCCGAATCTTTTGCCTATGCTCTAAAAGCAGCCTATCAAATCGCTATCTCATGTGAAAGATAAGCTTACCCCTTCCAGTGTTC
>CAZMBF010000133.1:0-3083 GCA_964564365.1 uncultured Alphaproteobacteria bacterium | reverse complement strand
AACCCGTTGATACGTGTCGTTCGCTTTGGCGCACAATTGCAGGTTCAAACTCTCCGTCTCGATCCCTTGGAACTTCTTCAAAAGCCCCCTGTTCCGTTGTCAGCGTCTTTGTAAGCTGCCGTTTCGGGCATTCTCACCCTCAGATCGTTCATAAGGTTTGTACCCTAAGTGATCGTCCATTTCTGCCTTCAAGGCTCGTTCCAAGATGACTTTCGTGAACTCTTTTAACAGACCTCCTTGACCCAGTATCGCAGTGCTATCTATTCCACTTTCAAAGAGCACTTCCACTGCTTTTTCTACCGCCGTCTTCTCTTTACCTTTTCTCATCGTATTTTCCTTCCAGTTATATTGTTTTCAATATATATCCCTTTCAGAAGTTTACACAACTCCGTAGACAGTCCCTTTCTCGAGCCTTAAAGATTTTGAATAGAAGGAAACAAATGATCTAGACCAACTCTAACTCTTTAGGAGACGCGTCAATGACCGAAACTTGGGCTCCCTCAAAGGTACGCAACGCATGTTGAATTAGCGCCGTTTCTAAAGCTTTTTGCTTTGCCTTTGCCACTTCATTCAATCGTTGTTCATGAAAGGTTGTTGGCGCTGCCCCAGTTGATACTGTTGCATGCACAACTTCAAATGTCCAAGTCTCATTCAAGTGAGTCTGCAAATGTTGCTTTAGTTGCCTTATTAAATGCTGCTGCTCTGCATCCACTAAACTACACTCGATGTACCCTGGATTAAAGCCATGAACACGCAATTCGCGCTTTATGAAAAACGACAAATGCGGATCTCTTAATGTATCTACCCATTCTATTAGATGATGAATGCTGGTGAAATTTGTCTTTATCGGTGCAGTTTCTGATGCGACAGGCGCTGTTGGAATCGGAGTAGCCATTCCAGATCTCAATGAATCTGACGATGTTAGTTTCTGTTCAATATTTTCTATTAATTGCTTTAAGGGTGGCAAGTCCGAGACATGACACAACCGAATGATCATGATCTCACATGACTCTTCTGGTAGCGGTGAAACCTTTATTTCTTGGACAGACTGATGCACAATTGACCACAGCCGGTTTATTTGGGGCACCGGCAACTCTTTGAAGAAGACGTCTTCAGAGCTGCCCACGCTAATCGTATGACACAAAGACGCGTGCAGTGTTTTTAACAGGCTTTTTGCAATTGCCAACGCATGAATATCAGACCTTAAAAATGACCGCACCAATTCAATTGCCGCTTTAATATCACCTTTAACAATCGCACCACACAGGCGTGCTAACTCGGCTTTTGGAGGGTGCCATAAAATACGTTCCACCACATCTAAGGTCATACTTTCACCAGATGACCGTACAAAGCTTGCGACCTTTTCTAATATCGACAGCCCATCACGCATTGATCCTTGTGCCGCATCGGCAATTAGGGTCAATCCAACTTCGTTAAACGCCAAGCCCTCTAATGTACAGATCTTTTGCAATTGCGCTAAAATCGTGTCTAATGACATCGGTCGTAATTGAATTTGTAGGCATCTTGAAATGATGGTGTCTGGTACTTTCTCAATCTCGGTAGTGGCAAAGATAAACTTCGCATGGGCAGGGGGCTCTTCCAATGTTTTTAACAATGCATTAAATGCATTTTTAGACAGCATATGTACCTCGTCAATGATGTACACACGATATCGACCAAAGTTTGGAGCATAGGCAACGCCCTCAATAATCTCACGCACATCATCTACACCCGTGTGGCTTGCTGCATCCATTTCTATAATGTCGGTATGCTGCTCTTTGTCAAACGCCACACATGAATAACATGTACCACAGGGGTCACTATGGTCTACAGGATTTAAACAACACAGTGACTTTGCCAAAAGCCGAGCAGAGGTCGTCTTTCCAATACCTCGAATACCCGTTAACAAAATCGCATGACTTAAGGTATTTTGCGATAATGCATTCTGAAAAATTCGTACTGCGACATCTTGCCCCATGATCTCGCAAAATGACTTGGGTCTATAGGTTCTAGCAAACACTTTATACGAAGAGGCTGTTGTCATAATATTCCTGGATAAAACTAAGAAGAGGATCACCTTGACCCGCTTACACGCTGTTGGCTGCTATCTTTCGATCCTGACCAGTTGCAACGCTCTACGTCCATGGCAATCCCATGTACTTATCGCATATTTTTTCCTATGGAAGCAAGAATTTTGTGCTGAATAAGTTCAATGCTTTAGGGCATTCTTCTTGGAAGGTTCGGTTACATTGATCAACACCGCCACTCTATAGCGATTCAGTATACTCTCAATCAATGGGAATCCTTGACGTATTATGTGCACAACGGTGACGTTGCTATCGATAGCAATGCCGCAGCAACCCTGTATTCACTGATTGAAACCGCAAAACTGAATGATGTGAACCCGGAAGGCTATAAAGTTCGTGCTGGAACACACCATAGATGCCAATGACCCAGCACTTATGGGAACACCTAATGCTGTGGAATGCAACGATTGAATCTGGGTACACAAAGCCAAGTTTGAAACCTAAAGATACTGAGCTGGCCCCCACCATATCTGGAAAGATGGGGTTACCTAGACGGTTGCATAATTGCGTAAAACGTCAAGTTGATTTAGAAGTCATAGCTCCACTCAAATCCAGCACCAACGCGGCCTTTGTCTGGAGAAAAAGTTACTTCAGCTTTAGTTTTAGGAGTTGGTTGAATGCCAATTGCAACAGAGACTCTGCTTGTGTCAGCATCAATATTATTGATTGCTACATCGACCTTACTGTAAGTCCGTTTTGTAAAGCGTTGATGCAGTGAAATAAACTCTCGTTCAGCGTGGGTTATGGGGTCTTCTTGTTGATAAAAGCCAATATTGATAAAAGAGCTAATAAAACTGCTTGCAGCAATATAGTTTAATGCTTGGAAAGATTGGCTAATTGTTGATGATCGATTAAAAAATAACTTTTGCAAAACTTCTTGTTCTGAGAGGTCGCTATCAGAAACGATCCTTTTCTGCAAATTCGTTGAATCGCCCTCCAAGATAATTTTTACGCGCAGGTCATTAAGGTTCAGGTTAGACTCAATATACAACCTAG
>CAZMBF010000132.1:0-3097 GCA_964564365.1 uncultured Alphaproteobacteria bacterium | reverse complement strand
GTAAAGCTGAGGAATGGTTGGCCAGTCAGAAAAATCTTTAATTCCTTGGCGCATCTCGGGATCTTCAAGAATGTTGATGCCAAGACACTTTACACCTAAGTGATCTAATATCCGCGCGACGGTTCCAGAAAAACCACATTGTGGAAATTCTGGAGTTCCCTTCATGAACAACACTACATCGTTGGTTTCAACAATTTCTTTAATTTTAGATTGAATGTCTGACATTTCTTTTCCTAGAGTATTTCTGTTTTGATTGCAAGCGCATGGAGCTCTGCGGCCATTGCGCCTTTTAAGGCGTCATACACCATTTTATGCTGCTGAACGCGTGTTTTATCTTTGAACTGAGCACTTTTGACGATGACCGAATAGTGATCACCATCACCGGCTAAGTCTTGTATTGTGATTTCTGCGTCATGAAACACTTCTTTTAATAACGAGTCTAATTGCTCATGTGAAACAGCCATTACTCAGCTTCCTTAATAATTCCTGATAATCTGGCCATATCTTGATAGAATTGCGTTAAATTTTCAATAGAATTTTCAGTAATTTCTAACGTGTGGCGAGACCTTAACGAGCAGGTTTCTGGTGTTAGCTCACCTGAAAACAGTAATAACGGATCTTGAAACTCTTCTTTATACAACCTTGAAAAGTCCAGAATAATATCAATTAAGTCGTAATCAATTCCTCTAAAAAAGCCAAAAGCAATATCGTTGATTTTACGGCTTAATACCTTGAGTTCTTCGATTTCATAGTTATGAATCCATCCAAATGCTTCTGCCAGCTCTGGTGTAATCAGCTTATCGGTCTTACGCTGTGTGGGACCTATAAACTCTAAAATAGGATAGGGCAGTTTTGTGCCCATATCCACGCCATAGTCTTGATTGACGTCCAAATCCGTATAATTGTGAATCTTGATACGAACTGGCACAATTTCACCCACAGAATGCAACTGTTCCCGCATGTTTAAGCGCCGCATAAATGTAGTAGGAACACCTAAGTCTTGAAGGGTTTGATGCAACCTTTCAGAGATTTGATTGTTAATAGCACCTTTACCATTAATGGTGAGAGCTTCACCCTTAATAGGGGCGTCATCTTTAAAATAATGAACAACGGTACCTGGATCGCTTCCTTGAAAGAAAATTCGGCCATCATCTTCAAACAACTTTGTTCTATTGGCCATGTGAATCCTTTATTTGTTTCTAATATGATTATATATCAGAAAGTTTACGAAAGGTTAAAGCAATCCTTTATTTTTCATTTTTAAGTATGCCTAATAACTCAGTCCACTCACGCGTCGTTAAACCGCTGTTTTCTTGAGTGACAACTTCGCCATTTATCATTCGGCGCACTGCTTCCAATCCTGTTTTAGAGATATAAGCCCCCTTTTGGCGATACTCTACAAACGCTTGATACGTCAAAGGCACCCATTTGCGCATAATGTCTAAAATAGCTTCGGCATAAACTCTAATTTCATATTGAGCATGTGAATCTGCTCGCAATGCTAAAAAATGCATTAAATTATGCAGGTTGATCTTCCAATACCATTGGGTATAGTAATTTACGGGTAAGTCCATACGTGCCAGCTCTCTGGCTAATCCCGACCTGTTTTCATCTAAGGTTTGACCATTTTCATCTAAGTTCAACATTTCTTGATAATGAGAATATGACTGCAGCGCATCTTGTTTCAAAATGGATAATACATGATCAGCTTCTTCACCTGTCAACACAGTTCCGCGACCTTGGTTATTGACTTCTGACTGAGCCGCCAGATGTTGGGGTTCAGGGATGTAAAACTCTTTATCTAAAATCGAGTATCGTGCAGAGTATTCATTGATGCTGGCCGTGCGATGACGAATCCACTGACGCGCCACAAAAATAGGCAATTTGATATGAAGCTTAATGTCACACATTTCAAAAGGAGTCGTATGACGGTGGCGCATCAGATAGTTAATCAACCCTTGATCTTGGTTAACCTTCTTTGTGCCCTTACCATAAGAAACGCGAGCCGCCTGAACAACTGCACTATCATCGCCCATATAATCAATGACCCGCACAAAACCGTGATCCAAAATATTAATTGGTTCGTACAAAATGTCTTCTAAAGCATCAACAGTCACACGCTTTGTGGTAAATCGCTGAGCTTTGATTTCGGCCAACTGATCTGTTTTTGATTCTGAAATAATATCTGACATTTTGCTATCCTAAATTTGTATATGCTAACTTACAGTCTTTTGATCACAAAATCAAATTACAAAAAAGCCCCCGGATGGGGGCGTTGGTGTAAAGTATAGATATTTTTAGTTTTCTGAATCATCATCTGAATCTGATAGGCCATTTGATGCTGAATTATCCATTGTTTTTTGCAGCAGCACCTTTGCTTCCGCCAGGACCGTTTGCTAGTTTTGAGTTTGAGCTGCGTTTTACCGCTGCAGCTTTTTGTACACCGCTAGCTTCGTTATCTCTGGCTTGTTGTTCAAGCTCTACTAGACGAGCTTCAATGGCTTTTTGGAATTTAATTACCTTGTTGTCTTGAATAACTTGTTTCACAGCTTTTTCAAATATAATCTCTGGAATCAAATCTTTTACGCCAACAAGTGTTTTTAAGAAATCAATGTTCTGTCTAAGATAAGTATCCAGCTCTGCATATGCAGCATTACCTTCATGGTTTTTTTCAATCGCAGATTTTACTAACTCTACTAATTTCGGTAAAATCCTATTAATTTGCTCAATTTGCTTTTTGTCTTCTTCTGCAGCTCCGCGTAGTGACCCAACTGCAGCTAATCGATCACTCCAAAACTTTAATGCGAACTGCTTGTTAATTACATCATCGTGGGCTATTCTTACCTCCATCTCGTCAGCAAATTCATCATCCTTTAATTCAGTCTCAGTTCTTTTTGCGGCAGCTAATTGCTTCCTCAAGCGTTCAACCATTTGTTCCAAGAAAGCTGATAGTTCATCATAATTGCCTGCGTTTAGTAATGTCTGATACTTGGATTCAGCTGTGTTTTTTGCAACACCTTCAGCAGCAACCTCAAAAGAAGATATTACTCTGGCGATTAAAAGATGGGATTCCAAGCAGCATATTGAACCTCTTTTT
>CAZMBF010000131.1:0-3141 GCA_964564365.1 uncultured Alphaproteobacteria bacterium | reverse complement strand
CCGATATTTTTAAGTCCACATTGACCTAATTAAGAATTGCTTTATCTGCTGCTAATAAAGGTCAGTGGTTCTTTTTCTGACTAGGAATTGTACAGGACCAGAGCAGTAGAACTTGAGGAAAATGAGTTATTCTGGCCATTCATTGAATTCATATATCCTAGTGAAGAAGCTGATGCGGCAGGATAGAAATTGTCTTTGGTCTATTCATTGTTCCAGCCCGAGGAATGTTATTTCTCCTCCTCTTGATAATATTATCCATTTTGTTTTCAAAGACTTCATAATTTTCTCTCTGTTAATATGATTGATATTTGGCATCTTTAAATAGAAACAACGAGAAAAGTTGCCTGTATTAATTAGCTATAACAGAAAAATATGAACAGATAGTTAAAATATTTGACATTTGACTTTTAATAAAGCCCCCAGCTGGGGGCTTTGGGTATTTGGCGATCGAAAATTATTCGCAAATGTCTAATTTGTTAAAGAAGAAAGCAATTTCGTTCGCTGCATTTTCGTCAGAGTCAGATCCGTGGATAGTGTTCTCACCAATGGAATCACCTAGGTCACGACGGATGGTTCCTGGCGCTGCTGTTTCTGGGTTCGTATCACCCATAATTTCGCGCGCCTTCAAGACGGCGTTTGGTCCTTTTAGAACTTGAGCAACCACAGGGCCAGACGCTAAGAACTCGCAGAGCTCGCCATAGAATGAACGCTCTTTGTGTACTTCATAGAATTTTTGAGCTTGTTCTAATGTTAAGCGTACGCGGCGTTGTGCAACAATCTTAAACCCTGCGCTTTCAAAATAGGCGTTTACTTTGCCAGTGATGTTTTTGGCAGTTGCATTTGGCTTAATCATTGAAAAAGTATAGTTACCAGACATAGTTTTTTCCTTATAATTGATTTAGTTTTCCCTTTTCTTATGCCACAAATCACCTGAAAACTCAACTACTACCGGCAGCAGTTGAGTAAAACGATTTGTAGCGGAGTGTCAGGTCTTGGATGTTTCTGCGCACTTGTTTGCAATTTCAAAGATGGGATTATTAGAGTTTATTTTACCTCGTAGAGGGTTGCTATTGTATAGGATTAATAAAAAAATCACAGAAAACTAAAATATTTCTGGACAAAGCGCCATTTTTTTTCTATTAATTATTGAAGGTTTTTATGCCTGGGTAGCTCAGTCGGTAGAGCAAAGGACTGAAAATCCTTGTGTCGGCGGTTCGATTCCGCCCCCAGGCACCACCTACTCTTCTTCCGACTTACTTTTCAGTTCTTTTTTACTTAAAAGTTGATCGGTTATGTGACTTGCTTGTGATGGGTTCATGCTTGCGAGGATAGGGGCGCTTTTAGACTCTTTCATTCTATTCAATAGACCAAGAACGCGCTCTTCGGGTAAGGTATTGAAAATTTGAGCAGCTTGATCTGGTTTCATGGTTTCGTAAATCTTTACCATTAACATGAATTTCTTTTCTTCTTGTTGATCATGTTTATCTATTAAACCGCTGATTTCACCTTGAATGCGTTTGAGTTCTTTCAGTTGTTGCTGGATGCGTTCTTCGACAATTTTAAGCTGATCTTCTCTCTTAATAACTTCTTTAGCTTTTTGCTTCAATTTTTCTCGATAGTCGAAAAGAGATTCTAATACTTTAAGATCGTTAGGGGATAGATTCAGGAAGTCGAGCTTTAAGGTCAAACCCCGACTGTCTAATTGAATATTATGAATTGAATGCGCTTCCTCGAGAGGAGGAGTGTCGGTGGGCTTTTTCTTTTTATCGGGGCTATCTGTTGATGCTTGGGAATTTGATAATGTTGGAGCCGCGGAGTACAAATGCGTTAAAGTAAGCAGTTTAGACACAATGACCACAAAACAGCAGGCAACCATAGCTCTTAACTGGATTGATAGTCTGAAAAAAACATCCAATGAAAGAGAGAGTGTGGGTAGATTCATGTCTTACCTTAAGTCTTTGATGGCATTAATTAATTTCTTCTTTTTTACACTTAAGACCAAGCTTTCTTCGTCTATTTTCACCTCTTTTTTCTGATCTAATAGTATACTGTCTTCTACTAGCGTATCTATTTTTATAGATTTAGATCTTGCTGATAGTTTTTGATAAATTTTTTCAGAGCGTTCAGTGACAAACAATAATTCATCTTTTAGTGTCTTGGCTTTATTTGTTAAACATTGAAATGCATCCTTTTCTGACGAATTAATATAACGAAAACGCTCTGTTATTTTTTCTAGATCTGAAAGTTGCACGTCAGCTTTGCTTAAAAAACGCTCATAATCATCTTTGTATGTTTTTAATTTTTGTAAATCCAAATAGAGACGCAGCCCCGTTAATAGGGTGGCAACCAAGAAAACAAGCAGAATACTATCAAATATCATTTTGTGTCTCCTATTGACAGATTAGCTTTCTAAGCAGCACGGTGTCTACTTTAAGGGGGGGTAAGGCTATGTTTATGCGTCGCATTATGTTTGCGCGCAAACGTTCCAATCCGGCGGAAGAAGTAAGGCAGTGTTCATTAGATTTATCTAGGTTGTTAAATGAAACAGAAGTCAAATACGTGTGTAGAATATCAAGGATTTCTGGCTCTCTTTTTCTAAAATCTTCAATTTTTATTTCAGCTGAGATCTTTAAGGTTATGCCGATGACTAAGTAACCAATCGTATTGTTTTCTTTTCTAATAGCAATTTTTAAATCAGGTAGAGGAAAATAAACCGAGCTATATTCTATTGTTGAGCTTTCAGTTTCTTCAGGATGCTTTTTAGAGAATATAAAGTAATATCCAGCAACTCCACCCATAGTTGTTAAAATCAGCACACCAACAACAATTAGACTTAATAGTTTATGTTGTTTATGTTGCTTTGGAATGAACGATAAGAAAGAGAAAATCTTTAAGAGTCTCTTTTTCTTTGACGGAAGGGCTTCCGCAGGTTTTGGAGCATCTTTCGTATCTTCTTCAGAAGTGGCCTCAGTTTCTTCGTTTCCATCTGGATTTTTTTCGTCTGCAATCATATAAACACCTTTTGACGTATGTAACGATCATAAGCATTAAGGGTTTATATTTGGTTAACTGAAGATAAATTAAACGTAACCGTCAAAAGAACCCCATCTTACCGGGATTGATAGATTGTGTCATATATGA
>CAZMBF010000130.1:0-3177 GCA_964564365.1 uncultured Alphaproteobacteria bacterium | reverse complement strand
TGGAACCAATTAGTTGAGGTGAAAAAAGTAGGCTCAAGACAATAGCAAGAAAATTCAACTTAGCCATATCATCCTCTATAGTTGTAGCATGTCTATGTGAGAGTATCAGTTCTAAAAAATCAGTGGTAATAAAAATATCTTTATGTCGCGTGCTCGTTTAATATAAGAAAGAATCCTAAATTTAAAGCTTGTTTAAAGAGTTTTGATAGTATTAGCGTTATGCACTAAACTATTTGATTTCCAAAATCTCTTCTTCCGTTAAGTTCGTTGCCGCCTTGATTTGTTCAATCGACAAATTCATAAATTTTAAATTGCGGGCAATCGCGATCTTAGCGGATTTTTCACCTTCCGAAATTCCCCTCTCTAAACCTTTTTCTAGACCTTTCTCCAAACCTTTTTTTAGCCCCTTTTCTTCTGCATCCATAAGTTTTTGTTCTTCGATAGCTCTTGCATCCCATTCGTGCTTTAAAGCCGCCTCATACGAATTCCACTCCTCTTCTGTCATGGAATATTTGGTACTTTCATCAAAGGCTTTTCGCAATACGATATCATTCCCGATAAAGGTGTTAAACTCTTGATCTGTTGTTTCATGGGCATGCTTAAAGAAGTAAGTCCATTTATCTTCTACGGTGTCTAATTGATCGATCGTTTTAATGAACTTTGGTAACTCTATAAACGTAAAGCTAAAGGCTTTTAGATCTTGCTCATAGGTCTTCCTATCTAACGTAACATGATCGGATTTCCATGTGGACTTGTTTGGAAACATCACGTAATCTGTAATGGCAATAAAGATCACCTCTTTCAGATCTTGATATTTTCCACCAACATTCATTTGGTTAATGTACGCTTTGGCTGCATAAAATTGGGCTCGTTCTTCAAACCCAGGAGTTTTGGCAACCTGCATTTCAATAATAAACTGAGTACCCTTTTGATCCCGACACAATACATCTACGATAGATTGTTTCTTATATGCAATCTCAGGATCCTGTGTCGTTTTTAAGTAAGTCACATCTTGCACCGCTTCCTCACCTGCAAGATGTAAAATACTATTAATGAAATAAATCAGAATGTCCTTGTTCTTTTCGGTTCCAAACAATCGCCGAAACAAGAAGTCATTCTTAGGATCTAAAAACTTACTGAATGCCATAATCTATATCTTTCATTTCAACATCAATATACCATATGTCTGTAAAAGAATGGTAAAAATATATGCCGCAAAACATAAAAGAATATTCATGTTCTTATAATTCAAAAAAAGACTAAAGATTTAAGAGGCTTTAATGCCTCGCGTTTCTTCTTTTTCTAGATTGTAGCTCTTCAGGTCTTACTAAATTACTCTGATGAATCCGCACTAAAAAAGCATAGTGCAATCTTTTCCGTAATGGATCAAAGTCATTACAAAGCTGTATAATTTTCAATTCGGTAACCTGGCCTGGTTAGAACGTTTCATTTTTTGAGGCAAAAGAGAAATAACTATAAACTAGACAGCCAATATATTTCCGAGTACTTTTAAAGCATAACGCTATGTGGGCTCATTTTATGACTAATCTGCCACCAATTAAACCGTTGTTTGTATTTTCAGATGATCCAAACACTTTGGCTAAAGACATCATCACCTTTACTGGCGATAATTACAATAAAGAATTAGGTTCAGCACTCATAGATGCTAAGAATGATGGACAAGCGATTTCTTCCTTCTTAAAGGAGTATAAAGACTCTCCCGAAACCTTACGTTCTTACGCGAAAGAAGTTGAACGGCTTCTACTGTGGTGTATTCATGTGGCGCATATCAATATCTCCAGTCTGAGACGGGATCATTTATTGGATTACCAAGAGTTTCTGAAAAATCCACATCCCAAAAAACAATGGTGTGGACCAAGTACAGCCCGATATACCAAACAAGGGTTTGTGAATGAGCATTGGCGACCTTTTGTAAAAGGACTCAGCTCATCTTCATTAAAAAAGATCTTGCGAATTATCGATTCATTTTTTAACTATCTGGTGCAAACGAATTACTTAGTCGGAAATCCCTTAGCTGTAGATCGCCGTCGCAAACGACGCAATCAAGGAAAATCTAAAGTTATTGATCGCTATCTAGAATTAGATGAAATTCAAGTCACATTAAAAAGCCTATATGATTATCCTGCAAAATCTTCTGTGAAACAGTTTCAGATTACTCGAGCGCGGTATATTATCTTGCTGTTATTTTTTACCGGATTACGGATTACGGAATCTGCAACTCACACGATGGGCAATTTTATGCAACGAGATGGCAACTGGTTCTTACGTGTCATCGGCAAGGGTAAGAAATTAAGAGAAGTCCCGATCCCGGATGAGCTGTTAGACGCGCTAGCTGAGTTTAGACTGATCATCGGCCTCCCCTCGCCTCAACCTCAATTTAGAGAGAAGACACCGTTAATCCCGATGCAGAATTTGAGAACTGCTATTACACCTCGACGAATTGATCAGATTCTAAAGTGGGCCTTTGAGCTTGGTGCAATGGAGCTTGAGTATGACCACCCGCGCAAAGCATCAAAGCTGAGATCTGCATCAGCTCACTGGTTAAGGCATAGTTATGTAACGTACCTTCTAGAGTCCGGAGCTCCGCTTAAAGTGGCGCAAGAAAATGCAGGCCATAGCGATATTGGCACTACAATGCTCTATTACCACATTGCCCAAACAAACCGCCATGAGGCTACTCGAGAACTATCGTTACAATCAACCAAGTCAAAAACAGAAAAGAATCTCAAAAAAGAACAATAATGGCTTCGTGGATGTAGAAGAAATAAACCTCTCGAAGATCTCGGGATTAAACGCAGACAATATTTAGGCCCACATAGTTCCCACTTTGTGATGGCAGTTAGTATAGTCGAGATGCTGTCTAAAAAACAAGATAAAAATATATGATTTTTCTATAATTTTCTGAGGGAGGAATAAAGTCCTATTGTTCTATGCCAACTTATAAATGCGAGCCGAAGCTGTAGCGCACTCATTAGCATAGAGATAGATATTACATTTTAGGATTATTGTTATAAAATGTAATATGAGCTTAAATCATTGATTCATTAAACGTTTCTCCCTTTCTAAGCACTGCAAAAATAATTCTTATCAATTTATGCATAACGGCTACCTTAGGTTTCTTTCCTTTTTTGATGATGCGTTCAGCAAAACTAAACA
>CAZMBF010000129.1:0-3207 GCA_964564365.1 uncultured Alphaproteobacteria bacterium | reverse complement strand
ACCTTGCTGAATTCACACACCCCTCCGCTGCTGCTTCATTATTCTTAAGTTTAAGCGGAAGAAACGTCGATTCGCCAACATCGTCACTCACCTACCGTTTCCGCCACGTATAAACGGTTTTTGGATTTAACCCACGCTCCTTGCAAAAGTCTATCAACCTTAACCTACTCCTGTGAAACGCCTCAACATATGCACGCCGCTCTGTTTCTGTTGTTCTCATTCTAACCCCTTCGTTGTGTATCTATATTCATATATGACACAATCTATCAATCCCGGTAAGATGGGGTTACTTCGTAATGCACCCCCAAAATAGGACCAGGAGGTAAGAGAAGGAGTTGTGTCCAGATGCTTGTTGACTTTTGCGCAAAGAATGTCTAGTTTTCCCAGACTAAAATTCCTTTGAGTTTTGAAAGTGTTTTCTCAGAAAGAGTATTACCTTTTATCAATTGAAAGTTTACAGCTTGACCGCCCATTAACTCTATTGCATACATTGCATTTATAGGCGGGGTTATGACATCTTCTCTTAGGGGATATGCTGGTACGTTATCAAGCACTTGACCATTCATATCAATAAAAACAATGTCTAAGGGTTGAATTACATCTTTCATCCAGAACTCCGGCTTTTTTGATTCTGGTAAGATATATAATAGTCCTTCATTTGGACTAAGCGTTTCCACCAACTGAAATCCTCGTTTTTGATGGGATTGATCACGAAGGATTCGTAAACACATATGTCGGTCTTTGACGTCAAACCAAACTTTTTCTGAGGGCATACGTAATAATGTAAACCCTAGGCAGAGCATCATAATGATTGATAAACTGTTTTTTAGTCCCGCACTCAATAGTGATAAACTCCTTCGTTTGTTTTTCGACCTAATTTACCTTGGCTGACATACTTAACCAGCAATTCAGAGGGGGAGTATTCTTGATTTGGAAACGCGTTATCAAGCGTATTCATAATTGATAAGCACGTGTCCAGACCAATAAAATCGGCCAATTTAAAGGGGCCCATCGGGAAAGCCGCACCTTTTTCCATGGCCGTGTCGATATCTTCCTTTGAGCCCAAGTTTTGAGCAAGGGCTTTAAATGCCTGATTTATGACTGGGATTAATAGTCTATTTACGATAAACCCGGGCTGATCAGCTGAGACAACTACTGTTTTTTTTAGAGTCTTGATAAACTCTTTTGCTGTATCTAACGTCTGCGTGCTTGTAACAGTGCTTGGAATGATCTCAACTAAATGCATTTTTAATACAGGATTCATAAAATGAATACCAATGAATCGTGCTGGATGCTCAATAGATTGAGACAACTGAGAAATAGTAAATGACGAGGTGTTTGTTGCAATGACAGCAGTTTGTTTAGCAACCATGATTAAGTCTGCATATACAGATTGCTTGAGTTCTAGCTTTTCAGGCACCGCTTCAATGATAATATCTGCTTCAGCTAATTCTTTTGTTTCGCTATGAAATGAAACATTAGTAATAGGGATAGATTTCGACTGAAGATACGAATGAATCTTTGCCTGAGCTTTATTTAAGCTTTCAGTTATTGCGTCAACAACCTGAACACGATAACCTTGCAATGCACATAAGGTAGCAATGCCTGATCCCATTTGGCCTGCGCCAATAATACCGATGATAGAGTTGTTCATATGTTTATTCTTATTTTTATTATAAACAACAAGGGTCAGACGTTCTGCCTGACCCTCTTGCGTTGCTATTCTTTACGTTCACCCAAAAATCGAAGCAAATGAATAAATAAATTGATAAAATCCATATATAGGTTCAAAGCCCCCAAAATAGCGATTTTTTCAGTTTCTTCACGTTGCCAAGCTTCAGAGTACATATTTTTCAAAACATGTGTGTCGTAAGCTGTCAACCCTGCAAACACCCCAACTGCCACAAATGAGATCACCCAAGACAATTGACTGCTTTGCATAAACATATTTACAAGCGATGCAATAACGATACCTACAAAACCCATGAACAAAAAGTTTCCGAAGGCACTTAAATCCCGTTTCGTTGTATATCCATACAAGCTTGTTGCAGCGAATGTTGAGGCAGAGATAAAAAACACTCGTGCAATACTTTCAGACGTAAACGCCGTAAAAATTGAAGACAACGATAATCCAATTAAGGCAGCAAACACCCAAAATAATGTTTGAGCCGTTGTTACGCTCATGTGTTGCAAGCGAAATCCCATAAACAATGAAATTCCTATAGGAGCAAGCAAAACAACATACATTAAGGGCGTATGAAATATAGCATTTATCATCTCTGGACTTGATGACACTCCATAGGCAATTAACCCAGTAAATACCAATGCCGCTGCCATATAATTGTACACTCGCAATATAAAGCTTCGCAATCCTTCACGATATTGTAAAGCCTTTGAGGCTGATTGAGTAAACATCTCACTACGTGCCATGATTCTTCTCCATTCTATTTTCATAAAAATCTTACCATAAAAAAATTGCCATCACAACCCGAATGGACAGCACGTACAAGCAGCTGTATTTATAGAGATGAGTTAAATTAGGTTTAGGGCATGATAATGGTTCCTAAGTTTAGCAATTAAGATAATAATTAACTTATGAATACAGTCGGTGATAGCGACCTTGGCTTTTTTACCTTTAGAGCGTAATCGTTGATAAAAGGCTTTAATTTTAGGGTTGGATCGGATAGCTGAAATAACCGACATATAAAGAGCGTTACGAATACGTTTTCGTCCACCTTTAGTTCTCCGCAAACCTACGTGTGTTCCGCTATCGTGTGAATAAGGAGCAACCCCAATTAAAGCAGAAATTTGAGGATGAGAGAGAACTCCCAATTCAGGACAATCCGCAATTAATGTGGCAGCGGTTACTTCGCCCACACCTTTTTCTTCCATCAGCACCTGCTGCACCCTTAAAAACGTTGGAGTTGCTGAAATCAGGTTGCGAATATGCTCTTCAGCTATGGACTGTTGTTCTCGGTAATGGCGAATAGTTTGATGAATGAAGTTAGTGATGACAGGGTGAGCTGTGTGTTCAAGCCGTTGTGTTTCTATCTTAATCTGTTCAATAGCATGTCGCCGCACCGATAACTACTCTTTTAAGGAGGATCGATCTGGACACTCAAATGATGAATGTCTTGGGTCGAGTCGGGAGAGTCCAAAGTTTTGTGTAAGCTCTAAAAAGGGCATTAAATTCTACCCTCAAATTTA
>CAZMBF010000128.1:0-3219 GCA_964564365.1 uncultured Alphaproteobacteria bacterium | reverse complement strand
ACAGACCAATGGCGAACCACCCGCTGATGGTCATTAGGCTTTATATAATCCGGCAACATAGGATCCATTGACTTCAGGTTATCATATAAATACGTTATACCGTGGGAAGCAGACAGCGCTTCAGCTTCTGAGACAACGACATCTGGCACCTCAGGAATAGGCGCGATACCCTCTATCAATATTTTTAAATAGAAGCCGGTACCACCAACAATAATTGGCTGTTTCCCTTGATGAATAGCATTGAAGATAGCCTCTTCAACTAACTGTACCCATTTAGCAACCTCACACTTATCCCAAGGTTCCAAATGGCTATATAGAAAATGTCTGTGCTGTTGAATCACTGGCTGCGCCGTTAATATCGGCAATCCTTTATAGATTTGAAGACTATCCGCATTTATAATCACGCCATTCAATGCATCGCACAGCTCTTCTGCAATATCAGACTTACCCCCAGCGGTTGGACCGCCAATAACGATGGGAATTATGCCAACCATACAAGAACCCTAGGACAAACGCCCCATCTGTAAGAACTTCTGCTGACGCTTTGCAACAAAGGTATGTTGTTCTAATCCATCATATGCCTTTAGCGCAGAATCAATATACCGTCCCACAGTCAGGATCGTTTCTTCCGCATGGCGATGAGCTCCCCCGACTTTTTCAGGGATGATTTGATCAATGACTTTAAGCTCTAACAAATCCTGTGCCGTCAGCTTTTGAGCTGCTGCTGCCTCTTCTTTTTTATCTGCATCTTTCCACAAAATGGATGCACATCCTTCAGGAGAAATAACCGAATAAATGGAGTTTTCCAACATCATGATGGTATCCGCAACTGAAATGGCGATTGCCCCACCCGATCCACCTTCACCAATAATGGTGCTAACCATTGGAACATTGATACTTAAACATGATTGAGTAGACCTAGCAATTGCTTCTGCCTGCCCACGCTCTTCGGCTTCGACGCCAGGATACGCACCGGCTGTATTCACCAACGTAATTACAGGCAATGAAAACTGGTGCGCCAACTCCATTAAACGTGCTGCCTTTCGATATCCTTCAGGTTTAGCACATCCAAAGTTATGACGAATTCTTGATTCCACATCCGTACCTTTTTGATGCCCCATAATCACCACAGAGCGCCCCTCAAAGCGACCCAAGCCCCCAACAATCGCTTGATCTTCACCAAATTGGCGATCCCCAGCTAACGGGGTAAAATCCTGCACAAGACGCGACACATAATCCAGAAACTGAGGACGCTTTTCATGACGCGCAATTTGAACACGTTGCCATGCAGTAAGGCCACTATAGGTCTTAATCATCAGTTTTTGGACTTTGTCTTCCATCGCTGCAATTTCTTTGGTTAACCCATAATCATCAACCCCAGCAAACTTTTTAAGTTCTGTAATTTTAGATTCAAGTTCAACAATAGACTTCTCAAAGTCTAATACAGTGTGCATGTGCGTTCTCCTAAAACTGCTCTGAAATAATACGTTCTTCTAAGTGTGAGTGCTCACTAAATAACACCGTTGCACTAACCGAATGTTTCTGGTGGATAGATACCTTTACCACACGTTTAATTTCCACCATATCCGCCACAGCATTTACTGGGCGTTTCTTAGATTCCAAAGTTTCAATCACTACAGAATCATTGTTCTTTAATAGCGCCCCCTTCCAATTCTTAGGTCTAAAAGGGCTAATCGGGGTTAATGCCAACAAATTCGCCTGTATCGGCAAAATAGGCCCTCCTGCCGAGGAATTATACGCAGTACTTCCTGCTGGTGTTGAAACCAAAATGCCATCTGCAATTAATTTAGGCACACGTACAATTTCATTCACCAAAACCTTTAATTTGGCAGCTTGTGGCGAAGCCCGTGTGACAGATACGTCATTAAAGGCTATCACAGTACGTTCTACGTCCCAAATATCCAAAGCTGTCATTTCTAAGGGAAACAAATGAACAGGCTGTGCTTCATCAATCAACGCCTCGATATCATCTTCAGCATCTTCATTAATAGAGTTCATTAAAAACCCCAAATTACCAAGGTTCATACCGTAAAATGGCTTACCTAAAGCATGATAGTCACGAAGCGCCTTTAGCATGAATCCATCCCCACCCAGCACCGCCAGAACATCGGCGTCTTCTGGAGCATAGCATTTATATCGTTGCTCGATCAGCTCAAGGGTTCGTTTCGCCTTAATTTTATTCGCTGTTATAAAGGCAATCTTCATCTTTCACAACACTTACTGTTAATCAATCATTTAGCCCACTTTACAATAGATTGTGTCAACCTTTCTATCAAAATATAGTATCCCTGCGTGCCAAGGGGGATATCCACACCTTCTACATCAACGGCTAACACAGGAGTTTTATACTTTTGCACTAAAGATTGAATCACGCTAAGGGGGATGTGATGATCCTTCACAACACCTATAACCCTTCTATCTTCTAAAGCTTTATAGACATTTCTTAACCTTTGAGGGGTCATCGACTCTTCTGGAGACCCTATCATATAGCCCGCAACCACCAATTCATACGTCTTCGCAAAATACGTCAGCATAGGATACGTTGTAAGAATAGACTTCCCCTTTAATTTTTCAAGTTGGCCAAGATTTTTACGATGCAACTCCTCCAGCTCTGATATGAACTTTTGAGCATTCGCATCAATCTTTGAATGATCACACTCTGGAAACGCCGATTTTAAGGCTGCGATAATTTTAGGAAGTCGTTTGATGACTTCTAGGGGTGATAACCATAAAAACCCATCCCTCTCTTCAAACACTTTAACGTTAACAGTGGCACTCTCAATCAAATTTGACATAAAAGGTTCATGTACCTCGCCATTCCACAACACAAGCTTAGCTGATTTTAGCAACTGAACTTCTGAAGGGCGCAAATGGTGGAAATGACCACATTGCCCATGGTTAATCAATAGTTTTGGCATATCCACTCCCTTTAATAAGGGTGCAACAACAAAATAAATGGGCTTACACGAAACAACAACACTCGCCATCGGCGCGCCTATACACATGCTAAAAAATAAGAACAATTTAAAAATATATTTCATGATGTTTGCTGGATGTTAGTGGGCCCACTATATACAATTCAACACCAACAATCAATCTAAAGCTTAAATGTACAAGTTCAATACAAGTGAGACGACTAGGCGGCCACCGGATGGTATAACTTAATGTACTGCATAGGGGTTAATCCTTTCAAGTTAA
>CAZMBF010000127.1:0-3230 GCA_964564365.1 uncultured Alphaproteobacteria bacterium | reverse complement strand
CGCGAACTCACCGGGCCACAAGTTGCGATCTTCTACTCCCTAATTGACCCGCTGATTGAAGTCATGTTGCTCATAAAGTGCCAAGGACGCCCGGCAGTCACAACTCTGACTTTCGCCGCGGCTGTCGAATGCCGTAGGCACGCCAACAAACCGTTAGACTATTTTGCAGACATCAGCACAGCGAGGGTCGCCACTGAAGCCCCCAAATGTTTTCGTTTCTGAATCGTCGAGGGCCCTTACGTCGAGGGCCATGATCATTCAGCTAAAGCTAAAATTAAGCGTAAGTCTAACGATAACACAGAACTGCTCAATAAAGGACGCGACGAAGATGCGAGGCACACAAAAAGTACAAGGTCAAGTAGTTGCCAACCAGAAGCGCGAGCTGCGGGGAGCGGATGCCGGAATGAGCATCCCTATCCCAAAACATGCGGAGGTGGATGCCAATATGAGCATCCCTATCCCAAAACATGCGATGAGCATCCCTATCCCAAAACATGCGGAGGTGGATGCCGGCAGCCCCAAGAAGCACATGGTGGATCTGGAAGCACTGTCAGAAGACGAGCAACAGAAATTGCAGCGATTGATCAGCGCATGGACGGGTCGCACACGTTCCCAACGGGCTCAGACTTCGGCGCAGTACCAGGCGTTGCAATGGAGATTCTTGCCCCTATTGGCTATGTCACCCACAGATATGGAAGAGGAATTTTACAACCTACGGGACCAGGCGGGGTGGAGCGCGGCAACCGCCTCTTCCTACTGGACCGCAGTTGTGGCTGCCGCAGTCCAGGTGGGCGAGAGCATCACCCCTCAAATGAAATCTATGGGGAAAGTCCTGACGTTCTTAGCAAAGGAAGAGGACCCCACCCGCCCGACCACACCGATCCTAGCAACTCAACTGGACGAGCTCCTCCAGATGCTCCGGCCGCAGGAGGAAATGGTGGCGCATGTAGCTTTCCTGTTGGGCCAGCGAGTCGGCGATGTCCTCCAGTTACGACGCAACAGGATATTGGACTTAGGAACAGAGTTTGTTGGCCTCCAATTTATCAAGGGGAAGACCACCCGCAGACGAGCCCCTTTTACACTGCACATCCCGAAGTCGCATCCCCTGGCGCAGAAACTATTGGACTGGTCCCGCCGCTCACCCGAAATCTCGACAGGGAACGAAATGATGTTTACAGATGTGGACGGTATTCTCCAAAATTTGCGGCTGCAACTGAAGAAACTAAACGGAGATTTTTCGATTCTTTCCCTGCGCCGAGGGGGCCTCCAGCACATGGCGAGCTGCGGAGTACCACTGGATACGATGATGCATCACTCGCGCCATGCATCAGTCGAGATGCTCATGAGGTACTTAAGCTGGGGGGCCAATTATACGGGGCCGGCGCGCGAGTTGTTCAAATTGACGCAACCCGCTGGCCCCTGCACGCAAAGTCGGTCACCCCAATGACGGAGGAAAAGATGATGAACGATATGTCGCCGACGACCCTGTTCAAGTACCGCCACTGCAGATCCTTTTTCGAACCCGCTTTCCTCCGCTCCATCAAGTCCTCCGGCGAATCAGAGGCAAATTTGTCACAAGAAGATCTTCGCGTCCTGTTGGAGAGTAACTTGATCGAAGAAACTGCTCCCCCGTTGTTTGCGACACCAAGATTACGAATCTTTACAGTACCGGAACCAGCAAAAAACCGTCGGCGTCTCATCTGCCATACGTGCGATATCAATGATGCAACGGAGCAAGTAGCGATCCCGATTGTTTTTACACCTATTGACGACGTTATCAAATTCTTGGTTGACACCGCACCTGAATTTTTCTGCTGGAGCAATGACGCGACCGCTTATTATCACCAATTTCCTTTGGACGAACCCTCACGCAATTACTACACATTCGCAGTCGACACAAAATCAGGGAAAAAGTGGTACAGGCTAACCACGATTCCTACGGGCCAACGACAAGCTGTCGCCTTGGCACAAACCGCGAGCGAGTTTTTGGCACAAGAAGTCAGCAAAAAATTCTCCACAAAACAGGCACAATGCGACCTGCAGATAGATGTGTACATTGACAACTTCCTTGGTAGTGCCGCCACGTACGATGAGGCTCTGGCACAAGCGACTCTTTTCGCAGAGGTGGCATCAAAATACGGTATTACGTTGAATGAAAAACCACACGCTTCTAGGGATGTGACACACCGCGGAGTGCAATTTCAGGTACAAACGGCGACGGCAAGAACGGCGCAGGTTTCACCAAACATGCAGAAAAAGTTGCTATACTGCCAGAGCTTAGTGCGCGACAAAGCAATCACTATGGAGACGACGACGGCTATCTTCGGAATCTGCCAATACGCAAGCCTCATCATCAGCGCGGAAGAGAAGGTCCACCAATACTACATCTACAAATTCATGCGCCGACGAGCGCAATTCGAAAACCGCGAGCCAGCTAACATATGGCCTAGTATCATCGAAGGGTGGGTAACCTGGGCGGAATTTCTGCGCACGGCGACCCGATACCGGCGAACATCACAGCGGCCATACTTGATAGTCACAGATGCATCTAGTACTGGATGGGGCGGCTACGTTTTCTCGCCCTCGGACAAACCGCGAATTTTCTTTGATTCTTGGAGCGATGAGGATAGGCTGCTCCATATCAACTGCCTCGAAGCAAAGGCCCTGTCCTACGTCCTCATCTCTGCCGAGGTTCCCCACGGTTCCGCGTTAAAGATATGGCTAGACAATACAACGGTTCTTTACGGCATCTCCGCAAAACGATCGCGAAATTTCCGTATCAATGCAACGCTGAGGAATATCTTTAGACATTACCAGATCATCGAAACGACGTACATCTCTTCCAAAGACAACCCGGCAGACACATGGTCACGAACAAACCTGTAAGCAACTGGCGTCACCAACAAGATTGGGAAGTTTGGAGTCGGGGCACGTTCTGTTAATAACTCGATTCATCCTTCCCTTTCTGTAAGTAACCTATGACACAACAAGCAACTGCTCATGGAATCTGACAAAACGTGTCACGGTGAAACTGTATTGATTGTTGTTGAACACAAACAAAAGAATAGGTGGAAGTAAGCGAAGCTTACGTGAACCTATTCGATGGTTGTTGTTCAATAACAAAACAATACAGGTGCAACGAACTAAATTTAACCCTCCCACCATCCCCCACGTCGGGGCACGTTCTGTTAATAACTCGATTCATCCTTCCCTTTCTGTAAGTAACCTAT
>CAZMBF010000126.1:0-3254 GCA_964564365.1 uncultured Alphaproteobacteria bacterium | reverse complement strand
AGACTCTCTCCTCATCTTTAGCTGCTTAATGGTCTGGACTTCAGGGGTCGGTATAGTGTCGGGGTCCTCCTGAAACCCGACGAGCTTGGATGTCCTCCCCGCCACCACGACACAATACTCTAGCCATTCGACCTAAAACTCTTGTTTTTGGCCGATGCGTAAGGTTTTCAGTTGAGACTGAAGCGTTACGGGTATAAGATCGATCGCATTTAAAACAGACGTCTATCGTATTGCAGCCGGAGTATATTGTGCACCAGCCCAAGCGCTGATGTAACCTTTACCATCCTCACAATATCATCAACTTATTAACAAATAATATACGAAATCATGATTTTTAGTCTTTTGTCAGCCATCGTTTTGTTAACTAAAATTTAAACATCTGCGGCATATTCTATTCCATAGAGGTGTTCTATTATGTATGTAGCTAAAAAAAGTTTATTTGACCTTATTCGAAATGATCTAGCCGAAGATAAGTCCTCTGTTTTCTTGCATGAAAAAGAGTACTTAGAAGAAATTGTGCGTGAGATTGGTGAATTACTCAACACCCGATGCATCCTACCTAAATCACGTTTAAGAACCCATCTTCCATTGAACTATGGCTTGCCTTATGCATTTGGTATGTACGAGCCGGATGATATGATGCATCCGGAAAAGCAAGATGCCTGGGCTCAAACTTTAGAACGTACAATTCGTTACTTCGAACCTAGGTTACTGCGTCCTAAAGTTAAAATTAAGAATGTAAGCGTGCAACATCAACAGATTGATGTTGAAATCAAGGGAAATGTAACGGTGAATGGAGAACTAAAACGCGTACATTTCTCGTTCCCAATTCATAATCCGTATTAATGTGCAGCCGGTGCATGAGCTGTCTCAGCCCCTCCGCGTGCATTTAACTGATCCATCTCAATGCGAACTTCCCGATCAGCAAGGCTTGCTGGAACCCCTAATGATCGTTGAATATCGTTTTGTTGTTCATGATATTGATGCGATATTTTCTTAGCTTGTGTTCCTGCCCATATACATGCTCCGGAAAACACCCCTAACGCAATCGTTACAATATTCGCAAGTCTTGGATCCATATATTCACAAGCTCCAATCGCGGAAACAACAAGCGAGGTTGCCGTGGTAGCTCCCCCTAATCCATTCCATGTAATATTGCACCACCGACACGCGCGATTTGCCCTGCCAAAGCGCTCTTCATCTTCAATCAGTCCCTGCACATGGGCTCTTAAGTAGGCATCACGATCAAAAAGGCTTGTTGGGACGATAGTCGAATAACGTCGCATGCTTTCTCCTTGAGAGGTTTCTTGTGATCGATGCGTATCAGGGTCAGATCCAGCTCCAGCTCCAGCGTCACTATAATCCCTTCGGATACTTTGTTGGATTATACCTAAAGGCCTGTCGAAATGTGGGTGAGGACGCAAGTGTTTAGATCTCTCTGTAAGCCTTTGAAAGGCTGCCACATCACCATGAGCTACTTCATCCTCATGCAAACCTTCCTCAATTGTTTGAAGTGATTCTTCTCTTTGCAGATCATCATTAGCATAAGGCTCTGAAGTATCCCCCTTTACAGGACATACTAAGGCTATCAACACAATCATCGTTTGAATTTTCATAGGATAAACTCCTCAAATCTATTCTCTTCGATGATTGTGACAATAAGCTCTTAATATCCGATTAATTTAATGCAAAATATTTGACTAGCCTTCCCCTTGTACTTTGCTATATGAAGTTTTATCATTAAACTTCTTAAGGCGTTCTATATGAACCCAATGATATTCATTTGAAATAAGACTCAACACATTGGCAATTTTGTTTTCAGATATTGGGGATTCATTGTCCCATATTAAACGACATTGATGATGAGGCGACACCTCACTCTCTAAACCTCCAATGACAGGATAGACCTGAAAGCCGCGATTTGCGATCATTTTTAGTTTAAATCCACTCCCTTTAACCAGTTGCTCAATTTTCGGACCCAATGCCACTGAATGTTCTTTAGAGTGAATAAAGACATCAATACCCGTTGTAACAGATTCGACGGGCTGTTCCTGCATGCTGACCGTCTTAAAGGTCAACCCGTCATAGGTACGCTTTACCCAATCTGGGTGAACCTTACCCAAATTGTTAATGACGGTATCCGTAAACTCTGTCGTCGACCCTAAATCAGTAGACCTTGAAATATCCTCAGTTAAATGCTTACCACTTGAAATGGTAAGATATAATGCATTCTCAATTTTATCTGCGGCCTCAAATTCCTTTAAATGTCGCAGCATCATAATAGACGAAGAGATAACCGCAGTTGGATTGGCTCGATTTTGTCCCGCAATATTAGGTGCAGATCCATGTACGGCCTCAAATATCGCAACTTGATCTCCATAATTAGCACCCGGAGCAATACCCAAGCCCCCCACCAAAGCCGACCCTAAGTCACTTAAAATATCGCCATTTAAATTCGTCATCACCACCACATCAAATTGCTCTGGATTCATGACCATTTGATGCGCGCAGTTGTCTACAATCATATGTTCCGACTTTAAATGAAGAAACTCTAAAGCAACCTCCTCAAACACGCGCTTCATCATGCCTTCGGTCATTTTCATGATGTTAGCTTTAGTTGCACAGGTTACTTTTTTGCGACCCTCGGCCTCTGCAATGGCAAACGCAAGACGCACGATCTTTTCACATCCCCAGCGACTAATCAGTTTTAACGTCTGAGCAACATCAGGGGTTTGCATGTGTTCAATCCCCGTATATAAGTCTTCAACGTTTTCACGAACAATAATCATATCAATATTATAATGCTCGTAGGGTCCTTGAATTCCAGGGATTTTCTTCACGGGACGGATATTTCCATACGTATCGAATAACTTCCTTAGCGTCACATTCGAGCTTTTCTCCCCAAACCCTACCGGTGTTTCCAAAGGGCCTTTTAACGCGACTTTATTGCGTTTAATTGATTCGATCGTATCAACTGGAACTCCAGTAATAACACCTTTTTTAAAGGATTCTGCCCCTGCTTCGCAAGTCTCCCATTCAATATTAACACCCGCCGCTTCAACGACTTTTTTGGCTGCAAAAATAACTTCTGGCCCTATTCCATCTCCTGGAATGAGTGTAACTGTGTATCTCATAATTTCTGTTCATTCATTAATGCATAAGTTACAGAATATCAGAAACCCGTTAATGAAACCCTAAATCAACATATGAAGGCAAAAAAAATCCCACCTAAAGGTATAGGTGGGTGGAGTGAG
>CAZMBF010000125.1:0-3260 GCA_964564365.1 uncultured Alphaproteobacteria bacterium | reverse complement strand
AACACCTTCAGACCCCATTTTAACTTGAAAGGATTAACCCCTATGCAGTGCATTATCTCATCCCATCAAGAGGCTGCCTAGTCGTCTCATATGTATTGAACTTGCACAAACTTTAATTTCTTCCTTGACCATTGATTGTAAGATGTTTACATTAGGCTTGCTCCAACAGGCCGGGTGGCAGAGTGGTTATGCAGAGGACTGCAAATCCTTGTACGTCGGTTCAATTCCGGTCCCGGCCTCCAAAAAGCGGTGCAAAAAAGCAACACCGTAAAGTTTTTGCCTTTTTGCCGCTAATTCTCTTGATTTAAAGATCTCCTTGTATAAAGATGTGGAAGAAAAGTGAGTGCATTAATGTTTTATTAAGACTATTGGTGTTTACTTATAGAAGTTTATTAAAAAGAGGTTTTTCATGTACAAAAAGTTATTATCATCTTTAGTTCTATTGTTTGCAATAACAGGATGTTCTTCTGATCCATCAGAGGTTACTCCTTCTTGCCAAGCTGGCGTTATGCAAACGAGCTTTATGAATCACGTTGGTATGGAAGGCGACCGCGTATTTTTTGCTTTAGACAAGAGCAATGTTACCGCTGATGAAGCTGCAAAGCTTGATAAGCAAGCTGCTTGGTTAGCTCAAAATGAAAACGCAGCCGTTCGTATCGTTGTAGAAGGTCACTGTGATGCGCGCGGAACATCTGAATACAACCTAGGCCTTGGTAAGCGTCGTGCAGAAGCTGTAAAGGCTTACTTGGTGTCTAAGAGTGTTGCTGCAGACCGTATTGATACAGTAAGTTACGGAAAAGAGCGTCCGGCAGTTCCAGGCTCTGATGCTGTTGCATACGCAAAGAACCGTCGAGGTGTAACTGTTGTAATTGAATAATTAAACTTTTATCACTATAATTAAGCCGCCACATGTTGGCGGCTTTTTTATTAGGGAGAAGAACATGAGATACATATTTTCACTTTCGTTAGTTTTGTTGTTCGGATTAAATAGTTTATTGGGCGAAGAGAGTGTTAAAACCGAATCAAACCAAAACATTATTGAATATATTCAAGAGTTAACTGGAAAAATTGATGAATTAACGAGGACGATTGACGAGCTTCAACATCGAATAACGTTATTAGAAGTAAACTCATTCTCTCAACAACAGGGTGCTCCTCAAAAAGCTGCTCCAGCTAACCCTTCTGCCTCCGAAACTCCAGCACCTCCAAAAACAGATAAGCCATCTGCGTCCGCAGAAAATTTGTGGAATGAAGGCTCTGCCGCTCTTCAGCGGAAGGACTTTTCCGCGGCAGAAAAAGCGTTCTCAGAAATTGTTCGTTTTTACCACGACAATGCACACGCATCAGAGTCAAGCTATTGGGTGGGTGAGGTTTTGTTGATGAGCAAGAAATATGCAGAAGCTCAAAAATATTACGCCCTTGCATATAAAGCATTTCCTGAGTCCGATAGCCGCAAAGCAGAGGTGGGTTTAAAAATTGCAGAGTGTTATTTTGCAATAAACAAAAACAAGGAAGGCTGCCTTTTCTTAAAGGAAATTATGAAATTGCAGCAAAAAGGGGCCAATATTTCAAGCGCAACCCTTCAGTTGATGCAAAAGCATTGGGTTCAACACAAATGCGCGGAGTAATCTGCGTTTTTTATCCTGGTAGCGCAATAAAAAAGCCTCCAATAGGCAAGGCGCGCCCTAAGGAGGGTTTCTTGTAGCTGGCTGTTACAGGGATAAGCTCATCTGCAAACTCATGCTTGGGGAAAAACCTAAACTATCATGATTTAGCCCAAACCCTACAGAAGTGTAACCTTTATCAAAGGTGTAAGTCGTTTGAAAGTGTGCGCCATAGCTCAACGACAGCATTTCTGCGGGTATTGAAAGGCTTGCAGAGTTAAGTCTTGCAGAATATGCCGCACGCGTTGCATACATTTCTGTGAAGAATTGTGCAGACATACCGATGTTTTGAAACGTTATTTTGAGGGTTACATTGCAAAAAACATGGGTTTTATTTAACGCATCTACCAATACGTGTCTAAATACGGTGTTGGTTGATCCGTGACACCCCTGACTCTGTGCAGAAACGCTGATGGCTGCATATCCCTCTTGAACATTACCCAGATATACTCCAAGCCCCCCCTCCCCGTTAAGTTGCCGTCAAGGCTGAAAAAGGCGTCCCTTGCGATATGTTGTGCAAGAAGCCCTCTGCTGCAGCTTCCGCATCCAATAGCGCCATGCGCAGACTACCATTTGCCGCGTCCTGGCTTAGTATTTGAGTGGCAATCTTCGTTTCTGTATGGGAAAGCCCCGTCGCGGATAATCCTTTACCGGTTAATTTAAGGGTCAGTCGGCTACATTTGTGGTTTCGTCCGTGCCGTTGCTTAGATCTAACGTTGCGCCAAATGTATTTTGATTAATAGGTTTAAATGAGGTTAACACATTACGTTTGCGCTCAATTAACACAAGAGAGTCTCCGGATTTGACGGCGTCACTCAGCTCTGACAACTTTACAGAAGCTGGGCTACTAATCGTCGCATAGTCCGCCTACATTAAGGGCTGCGCTAATCCAGTATCCCAAACAACATTTAAGACTCCGTCGGGTGCGCTGACACGATATTCGTTTGTTTTAAACGGCGCACTGCTGGTTAATTCAATGATGCCCCCTTGGTGTTCAACCGTCGTGAAATTAGCGGCATTACCTTCAGTAAATAATGTTACGCCTGGTGTAACTTTTAAATGATCTACCCGACCTGCAACCATAAACTCACCTTCGGTTGCCCAAGGAAAACGTTTGTGTTTATGGATGTTTAACTGATTCATTGTCAGCCCAAACTGGTCTAAATTATCGGGAACATATGTAATGTTTTGACCATAAATTATGACGGACTTTTCATCAACATACAAGGCATGCGTGGTCAGCTTGCCTGTGGCGAGAGTAGAGACGTTAGCATTTTCCAATCGTAATGCAAGGGGTGTAAGATTCCCATCTTTTAGTATGGTTAGCATCTACTACGTCCATAATGCTGAAGATGGCAGAGCTGCTGAGCGTAACGTCTGCTTTGTTCTGGGCAGAGTCTCCCTAGGCATCAATGAAAACGGTGGTTGCTCTTTCTGCGTCAGGCATCTTGGATAGGTTTTCTGTCGTTTTGACTGAATGGGGAGCCGACCCTGGGACATTTAAAATCTTTTGATTTTCATTCCAATGCAGGTATGAAGTCAACGTAACTAATGGTATGGACCAGCTTTAAGAAGAGCGTTAGATGAAGTAATCTA
>CAZMBF010000124.1:0-3264 GCA_964564365.1 uncultured Alphaproteobacteria bacterium | reverse complement strand
ATACTGTGAGAATTGATCGGAGGTCCATGAGTATACGTTAATCCCTGTCTCATATCCAAAATACTTCACAAAAGCCTTTGCTGTTGCTGATTTCACCGCAACGGGGACTCTGCGTCCATCTGAGGATGAGAAACTTCCATCCCCAAAATGTTGAGATAAAATTTGATCGTGTTGAAAGTTAACAAGCGTTGTTTTCACTAACTCTATCGTTTCTTCTCTAATAAACCAATTTTTATACCAAACAATACGCTCATAATTAAGATCTGTAATATCTGACATAGCAGTTGGCCCCAAATTTGTTGCCTCACTTAACAATGCAGCATAAAGATAAATGGGAAATTCTTCAAAGTTAATACTTTGATGTCCCGCATGATGAAAGCAGGCTGAGAAATTGGTCCACGTATCTACTTCTATCAAGATATCTGGCAAGTCAATTTTCGGTAAGCGTTGATTAATGATCTCTCTTAACTTATGCAAACTTGGTGACTCTTCGTCCGCATTCAGCGGAGAAATACTAATTTTCTCATCTTTTATGGAAATAAGATCATCAGACAGAATCTGATTGTTTAACTGAACGTACAACTGCTCTAGTTCCTGATGTTTCTCCTGTAATCGCTCTTCTACATGCATAGGTAATTGTAGTCGCTCGCAAGTTTCTATTTTGGAAGTTGCCCATTCACCTGCGGGGATTAAATAATGTTCTGGATTGTTATATCGGCGTCCGCCTTCGATCCAAATTTCCCCAGAGCGCAAGCGATTGCGTAATTCCCACAATGCACAAAGTTCATAATATTGTCGATCTAAGCTGCCATCTTTTCGAATTACATATTTCTTCCATGAGTCAGATATAAAGTCTGTTGGACTATCTGTTGGTATTTTATTGAGAGTTCGCGTATGTAGCTGCTTTATAATCATAATTGCGCACAATACAGTATTATTGTCTTGGATAGACTTAAAAGTTATCAGTTTTAAAAAAGTAGGAATATACTGGCGCAAGTAATTTAATCGTTTTACAAAATAGTCTAATCCTTTATCATTTTTAGGGCGTGTTAATAATTCACATTCACTCAAAGCCTCCCGCAATGCCTCAGGAGATACGGTATTATACAAAGTCTCCCGCAGACTTGTATCCGGAACATGTTCATCAAGCAATATTAGTCCTATTGTTGTTAACAAGCGCACCTTTTCATTGGTAGATTCTTGTAGTTTCTCATGGTGTCTTTTTAAACTATTTCTAGCGCGGCTATAGGATTGACTTAAAGATTGATCAAATAGATCAATCAGTTCATCTAATATTTCTTCTAATGATTGATATAACACTGCCATCAAAATAGAGTAACGTTTCTGCATACTCGAACGTTGTAATGCCTGGTTAGTAGAGCACTTTCCCAAACGATTTAAAAATTGTAACCGATTGCTACTCAACATCGATAAATCCCATTCTGGTACTCCAGCCTTCACTAAGAAAGCCAACTTATCTAACGTTGTTCGTATTGATTCCGGAGAGCTTGATACGGCTCGTTGTCTTAACCAAGTTAATAAGGTTTTCTTTTTTTCTTCATCGATCACTAAGAGTTGATCTAGGAAGTTTTTACGTTCATCACTTAATAAGTGTTCTATACATTTATATGTATGTTGTCGTGCTTGTTCGCGCGCTGTAGATACTAACCTTTCTAGAGTTAATATCGAGGGGCGTACAATTCTATCCTGTTTAAGTTTTCCAATCAGACGATGAAGCAAATACGTAGGTCTGTCATGTTCCATAACTTCAGTTAAAAGCCAAGTTTTAATCGAGGCTAACTCATCAGACCTTAGTCTTCTAAAGACTAGATATTTTTCAATAATCTATAAATGATCCGAGCGTGTTTGTGGACGCTCTCCATACTGCTTAATCTGAGACAAAGGATCTTCAATATTAAGTTGTCCAGCTACAAATGTAAGGATAGTTGGATCAATTAAAAAAAGATCTTTGGGCATAAATCCCAGAAATCGCAAGGTACACAAAGACAACGCAAATCCTAACCGCGAGTACGAAGGGCTTTTAATAGGTATTTGATGGAGGTCATCTTCTGATAGTAAGTAATATTGGATGAGTTCGTTGTCATGAATATGCTCTGGGAATTGCTCTAGTTGTTGACGCTGAACATCAGATAAAAAGCCCCGTTCATACTTTTGTTTCATGCGCTTATGTTAGAAGTAAGCGCTCGGTAATATACCGAGCGACTAATACCAACTGCTTCGCATATCTGTTTGACAGAGAGAGTTCCTGATTGATGTAAAGCACTTAACATAAGCTTTTTATCTTGGGTAAGTGCTTTGGGTCTCCCACCCCTACGTCCTTTGTCTCGAGCAGAACCAATCCCTGCTTTGACTCGTTCTCTAATTAATTCACGTTCCATTTCTGAGAATGCAGCGCACATATTAAACAATAGCATACCCATTGGCGTAGTTGTATCAAGATGATTTTCTAACGAAACAAACTCTATGCCTCTTTCTTTAAAATCATTAATTAACTCTACTAAACGAATCATGCGACGTCCTAATCTATCAAGGCGGACAACACAGACGATGTCTCCGCCACGTAATTTATTCATGAGAGATTGCAATTGTGGTCTTTCATCTTTAACACCTGAAATCTTTTCTGTAAAAATTTCATCACAACCCGCCGCTGTTAATTTTTGAATCTGTATTTCTAAACTTTGCTCATTTTTAGAGACTCGGGCATATCCAAATTTCATCGTTAACTCATATAATATGGTTTTATATACCAAAAATATAAACCAATCCATGTTTTGAGACAATAACTTTTGGGAATAGTTTTGGAACAAATAAAGTAGGTTTTTAGGTTAAAAATTGAGATTAATAATATTTGTTCCAAAAACACATGTTTTTGGAATCTTAGCAAAACAGAAATTATTGGGGGGAAAACTGTCTAAAACTAAGTTCGTTGTTTTTTGTGCCATATCTAAAGGAACCCCTTATCTACTCGGAGCACTTTTGGAACCCCATGTTGCTTCATGGCTTCTATTAAGGTTTTGACCACATCTGTTCCTTTGTATGTTTTTCCAACCCCTATGCCTGGACTTTCTCGGGTATAAGCATCTACTATCGTTAGAATGCGTATCTTTTCTCCAGTAAATAAGGCATCCGATACAAAATCCATACTCCAAACGTCATTCTTGCGGGTTGGTACAATCCGATCCTCTCGAGCCTTAACTTGCACTCGTCGTTTCGGCTTCTTTCGTCGCATTTGCAACTCCTGTT
>CAZMBF010000123.1:0-3271 GCA_964564365.1 uncultured Alphaproteobacteria bacterium | reverse complement strand
GATTAGAGGCGGGCGAGTGCGTAGATGGCCGCGAGGATGAAGGCTCTGCCGTTGTTTGATTTTCAGAGCTCTGAGTATTCCCACAGCCTGATATCAGTGCCAAGCTGCAGACGGTTAAGTATAATCGTGCGCGACGATTCATTTTTGTTTCTTTCTTATTATTGCTATGCATTAACATTATGCAGTATCACCTATGGTCATGTCCATGTTGTGCCAGAAGAAATTGTCCAACCTCCTGCGTTGGATGTCGTCGTGACGCTCGCTGGTAGAATAAGGGTATTGACTTCTGCATTTGTAATTGTGCTGAAATCGAACTATCATCCCAGCCCTGTCATTGCTGACAGAGCTAGCGTTGGATTAGCAGCTGTTAAGCTCCCATTCGTTGCCCAGCTTGGGATTGATGTTGCAGTGCATATAAGGTTTATCGATACTAAACTAGTGGCGCCCCAAACGGAGGTAAATATGCTTCGAGTGGTTAACTCGGTTACGTCCGATGGCAAAACGATCGTAGCAATATCTGAGCTTATGCCACTTAGATCTAATGTAGCTCCCAGTCCCGTCATTGCTGAAAGATCCAGCGTTGCTCCGGCGTCTGCCGTCATTGAATCGTCATTCACCCACATTGGGAGTGATGTTGCCTCACCCGTGAGCTTTATGAGAGTTAATTGATTTGACGGAGCAGTAACTTCAACCCCTGCATTAATAACTAACCCTGTAATATTTGAGCTTATGCTACTTAGTTCTAAGGTAGTTTCCAATCCTGTCATTGCTGAAAGATCCAGCGTTGCACCTGTTGTTGTTAAGATTCCATCCGTTGCCCACGTTGGAACTGACGTTGCGTTACCAGTAAGGTTAATGCGAGTTAAAGCAGCTCCCCCCGAGACAGCCGTCGCACTTGGAATAGTTACTGTGGTTACAGAGGCCGGAAGTTTAATGGATGCGGTATCCCCACGATTAACGATTGCCTCGGATAGATTTGCAACCGCTGACAGATCAATCTTTGCATTCGGCATCGCGAGTCGTTGTGTGTTTAAAGACGTGTTCCCAGCGTCGCCGGTGACAGTGATTTCTAAAGATTTTGTTGAAGTAATGTCGGTGCCTGCGCGCAGCTGAACAACAGCAACACTTAAGCTGAATAAATCCGGATACTGACTTAAGTCTTGGCCGGCATACACCAGCTGTGTAACAGGGGTTGTCTTAGCTTTGGGCTTAGTCTCTTGCACCGGCAGAGCCGCTGTTGACGCAATTGGGTCAGAAGAGTTCATCGGTGGCAACGTTAAATCAGCATTAGTTTTTAATTTAAACTGAGCGCTTTTGTATAACAAATGATCTTGAGGCCCATCGACAGAGACTGAATCATTCCAAATTGCTTCTGCTTCATCTGAAGTTAAGATTTTAGTTAAGCTAGTTGCAATTTTATCAAAGACATCTTTAACTAATGTGTGTAAAGAATTGTCGGTTGTAACCTGTAATGTGTCTCTAGCTTCGACAGCGCTTAATATAATCGCTGAAAATACATCAACAAACGTTGCCTTTTGTGAATCACTCTTATCAGAGAATCGCTGTAGTGTATTTAGTATTCACGAACCGCGTTCTGTGTAGCTTGACGTTGTCTGTTCACCTCTGCAGATGTGCTCAAATGGACATTTTCATCTGACGTTTTTGCAAGTTTATCTAAGATGTCTCCAAAAACCTCGCAAGTAGAAAGCAGCGAGCCACCTAAAAACAGGCTTAAGTGTTTTTGTTTTTTTTGCTCATAATATAACCTTGTTTTTTATTTTAGATTAATTGATAGTGGTTAAAATTAAGTGAATTTTTGACAGCTTCCCGATGTCCAGATCTAAGGCTCATTTATCTTTTAAAGATAGCCCTAACATATTTATACTGGACAAAGCGGTTAAAGCTGCTAAAAACATCAAATGAAAAGCATGGAAAAAGACAAAAAAGATTTATTGGCACGGTGGCAGCTTCGTATTTTAGTGGCGATGATAATGGGGTATGCTTTGTTTTATCTTACCCGTCAAAACTTATCGCTAGCTATGCCCGAGCTAGAGAAGATCTCAGGATTCACAAAGCAACAAATCGGGTGGATCTTTACGACATTCTCAGTGGTATATGGCGTTGGAAAGCTGGTGAACGGTTTTATCACAGATCGTGGAAGCGCAAGGCTTATTTTTACATTAGGATTAATCGGAAGCGCAATTGTAAGCATTTTGTTTTCCGTTTATCCGGGAGTGTTTGGATTTATAGTGTTGGCCGCAGTTGGAGCTTGGTTTCAATCTATGGGGTGGCCGCCGGTGGCTAAACTGATTACCCGATGGTATCCAGCCTCAGAGCTTGGTTCAAAATGGGGCCTTACGAACATCTCTCACCAAATTGGGTCAGTCGTGATATTGGCGGGCGGAGGCTATTTGATAGCTTCTTATGGATGGCGCTCGATTTTTATAATACCCGGGGTCGTTGTATTGCTGGGCGGGGTCTTTATATATGGCGCAATTCGAAATCGTCCAGAAGATGTGGGGCTGTCATCAGCGTTGAACGCGGAAGAAATCGCCGAAGATGATGTCCCGCTGTCCATGAGAGAAATTTTCATGGAGCATATTCTGCCTAATAAATACGTGTGGTATGTATGTCTTTCAACGTTCTTTTTATACGTTGTACGTATGGGTTTTTTCTTTTGGGCGCCAATGTTTCTGAAAGAGGTTAAAGGTGTAACCTTAATTCAAGCAGGGTGGGTGACTGCCGGTTTCGAGATCGCCGGCGCCGTTGGAGGTATCGCGGCAGGCTTTATTTCGGATCGATGGTTTGCTGACCGACGAGGCCGCATAGGCGCCTTATACATGGGGGCTCTAATTGTGTTTCTTTTGTATTTCTGGAACGTATCCGAGCAGAGCATCTATACGCTTACGTTGAGCACTTTTTGTGTTGGTTTTTTTGTATATGGGTCTCAAGTAATTACTGGGGTTCTGGCTGCGGATGTAGTTTCTAAAAGAGTTGTTAGCAGTGCCGTTGGGTTAACCGGGACGTTTGGATACTTGGCCAGCTCTATATTCTCGGGCGTTGTGATAGGCTATATGTCGCATAACTACGGCTGGAATGTTTGCTTTTTATTTTTTGTTGTATCGGCATTCTTGGGGGCGTTTTTCTTTTTTCTAACAAAGTCTAGAGAGGTTTACAAATCAAGGTAGTTGGGAGTTTCTCGAACTTGAGCTCTGCTTTATAGCGCTACGCGCAAAACTCGGGGGCTTGCCCCATAACTGTTGAAAGTGAC
>CAZMBF010000122.1:0-3278 GCA_964564365.1 uncultured Alphaproteobacteria bacterium | reverse complement strand
TGTAATTGTGTACGCCTGCGCATCTTGTTCAAACAACCTGGATGCAGTTTCATGAATACTTGCTAACGAATCAGAACCGCGAACAATTTTGGTTACCTCATCGGCTAGCAGTTTTTTCACGTTGTTCAGCTCTTCCCCTTTGATATGAGACAACTTCTCAATCTCAGTTAAAGGCAGATCCGTAAACAGTTTCATAAAACGAATCACATCATCATCATGGGTATTTCGCCAGAACTGCCAAAAATCGTAATCCGATAGCAGCTCTCGATTCAACCAAATCGCGCCGTTCTCTGTCTTGCCCATTTTTGCACCTGAAGACGTTGTTAATAATGGCGTCGTTAAGGCATACGCGGTTTTCTGAGAAGTTCTGCGAACAAATTCAGCCCCATTTAAAATATTGGCCCATTGATCAGATCCACCAATTTGTAGCACACAGTTAAAGTGCTTATGCAAATGGTAAAAGTCATAGGCCTGAAATAACATATAGTTAAACTCTAAAAAGCTTAATGGCAGGTTATTATCGATGCGTGACTTTATCGTATCAAACGTTAACAACCGATTGACCGTAATGTGCGTTCCAAACTCACGTAAAAACTCTAAATATCCAAGTTTGTCTAACCATTCAGCGTTATCCAACATAATGGCATTATGCCCCCCCGGACCAAATGCCAAGAATTGCTCAAAAACAGACTGTATCGAAGCCATGTTTGTTTTGACTTGATCATCTGTTAGCATTTTGCGAATCTCATTTTTAAATGATGGATCACCAATACGAGCCGTTGCCCCACCCATAATGACAATAGGTTTATGCCCTTTTCGTTGTAGTAAGCGTAACAACATAATCGGCACCATATGCCCAACATGCAAACTTGTGGCAGTAGGATCAAAGCCGGCATACGCAACGATACGTCCCTGACGCATAACTTCGTCTAATCCTTCAAGATCTGACGATTGATGAATAAACCCGCGAGCCTGCGCCTCGACTAAAAAATCGGAAATGATAGTCAATTTATACCTCGTTTTTTTGAATATATGTTTTAAGAATATCTGTAAATTGGTCTAATTTTCCTGTGAAAAAATGATCCCCACCCTCAATCATATGACATTCTGCTGAGACCTCAGACATTCTATTAATTTTGTCTGCCAGCTCTTCTGTTGAATGGGGATTTACAATTGTGTCAGTAGTCCCTTGGATAAACAAACCATCTCGTGTACAGGGCAGCATAAAACTGAAATCATATACATTTACTGGGGGGGCTGCACACACAAACCGTGAGATTTTGGGCTCTTTCTTTAATAACTGCAACGCAACCCAAGATCCAAACGAAAATCCAGAAATCCAGATATCCTGGCTGCCTGTAAACGTCTGCTGCATCCAGTGTAAAACGTACTGAGCATCTCGCAACTCGCCCTCGCCAAAATCAAAGTATCCCGATGACTTACCAACCCCTCTAAAGTTAAACCGCACCACATTAAAGCCTTGATCTACAAATGTTTGATAGATCGTATAAACAACTTTGTTGTTCATCGTTCCACCATGTTCGGGATGTGGATGCAGCACAAGCACAGAAGGTGCATCTGATTCGTTAGATTCATTATAGCGAACCTCTAGTTCGCCTTCGGGTGTTTTAAGAATAAATTCTGGCATTTTTAAATATAAATCTCAAATTTGAAATAATTTTAACCAGATATTAACGAGATTGGCGATAATAATCAAATATTGAATCAAAGAAGAATAAAAATGAAATCAATTTGTGTTTATACAGGGGCTAGTTTAAGTATCCCCGATGAGTACCATGATGCAGCAAAAGAAATTGGACGTATTATTGCTGCAACTGATTATCAACTTGTATACGGCGGTGGGAATACTGGCTTAATGGGAACTGTTTCTTCAAGTGTTATGGATAATGGTGGAAAAGTATTAGGTATCACCACTAAACAATTGGCAGAAGTAGAGCACATTAACACCAAAATTACTGAAGCTCGTGTTGTAGAAAACATGCATATTCGCAAGAACATGATGTTTGAAAACAGCGATATGTTCTTAATTCTACCCGGTGGATACGGAACGTTAGATGAGTTCTTTGAAATCATAACCTGGAAACAATTGGAAATTCATTCAAATCCGGTTCTGGTTTATAACTACAAGGGATATTGGGATCCATTAAAGGTATTATTTGAATCCATGAAAAAAGAGGGATTCATTAAACAACATCATATTGATATGGTGACGTTTATAAATAGCCCAACAGAATTGGTAACTTTACTTCAAAATTACAAAGTGGCATAATTCACCTAACTATGATTTAGGTGTTTTATGTCCAACGTTCATACCATATTCAAAAGGTTACATCAGCATATTGAAATTCCAGGAACGGAATTAAACTATACCAACCCTTTTACGCTGCTGGTAGCAGTTGTATTATCAGCTCAAAGCACCGACAAAGGAGTCAATAAAGCAACAGAAAAACTGTTTCAAGTTGTTTCAACGCCTCAAGACATCCTAAATTTGGGGCTGGATGGTTTAAAAGAATATGTGAAAACAATTGGGCTTTTTAATACTAAGGCCACCAATATCATAAAGCTAAGTCAGCAACTCATTGACCAGTTTGGTGGTAAGGTCCCTAACAATCGGGATGATCTCACATCCCTTCCTGGCGTTGGTCGCAAAACAGCCAATGTAGTATTAAATGTAGTCTTTGATCAACCCACCATACCCGTTGATACTCATGTATCCAGAGTTTCTAACCGGTTAGGGTTATCCACAGCCAATCATCCCGACAAAATAGAAGCTGATTTAGAAAAGGTCATCCCAAAAGAATTTCTAAAAGATGCGCATCATTTACTGGTATTACATGGACGCTACACCTGCATAGCACGAAAGCCAAAGTGCGATATCTGTATATTAAACGATATTTGCAATGCAGCCTTTAAAGCTTAAGTGACCTAAACCTTAATTAGATTCAATCGCTTTGCGGTGCGTCATAAACGCAATACCAATAATAAAAACATATATCAGCAACACGATAGTAATAGATTGGAACGTTTGATTGTAAAAAGCGGCAGCAGAAAACGTAATGAATGAGGCTGTAAGCTGACGTATGGATGTAAGGGCCGAAGAAGAAGTTCCACCCATCGTGTTAAACAACTCCATCGCTTTGGTTGTTACAACAGTCCCAATAAATGGGCAGCAGACCGTATAAATACAATAGGTTAGCACCATCCAATTCACTGAATCTGAAAAGAACATTTGGACAACCAACAGACTTATCACATAT
>CAZMBF010000121.1:0-3295 GCA_964564365.1 uncultured Alphaproteobacteria bacterium | reverse complement strand
TAAATGAGGGAAAATATCAATCTAATGATTTGGGGCGACAGAAGACGCGTGTGAGTATTCAATCAGTAGCTAAAAAATACGAAAACGTTCTTTCGAAATACAAAGAATTATTTCATTTGTTAACTACAGAGACTAATAATAGTTTTCAAGAAAATTTAACGTATGACATGATAAAGAAAGAGCTTGTAGAAGCCGAACAACTTGAAAAAATGCTAGATGAACTAAAAGCTGTTCCCACCAATTAAAAAAAGCGCTAATATACTCTCGAGTAAAGAGATTTTAAAATGAGAGTAGTGTTACTATTGGTTATGTATGTTGGGATGAGTATTTCCACAACATATGGTTTATTAAAGGTTCAGGTAAATCGAGGGATATTTTCTCCAATACCTATTGCTGTTGTAGATTTTAATGGTGATAGTGAGCTTGGGAAAAATATTCGTCAAATTATTGCAAACGATTTAGGTAGGTCTGGGTTATTCAAAACTATTGCTCAAGATGCCTATATTCAAGATTCTGAGTCCTTGCAACAGTCTGTAAGATTCTCTGATTGGCGCTTAATTAAAGTTGATGCGTTAGTCCATGGAACGATTAAACAGGCGGGTGGAAAGATCGTTGTGACGTTTAGACTAGTTGACGTGTTTGCAGAAAAGCAAATGGTTGCATTAGAATTTCAAGCGAACAGTTCTGACTTTAGAAAGCTGGCGCACATGATTTCAAATGTAGTTTACGAACGCCTGACTGGCGAAAAGGGTTATTTCACAACAAAAATAGCCTATGTGGCAGAGACAGGTCGAGCAGATCAGCGCATTAAACGATTGGCGATTATGGATTGCGATGGAGATAATCACCGTTATTTAACCTCTGGTCGTACGTTTGTAATGACGCCAAGGTTCTCGCCCGATGGGAATAAGGTTGCTTATTTCACGATCGTTAATCACTCTGGAAATGTGTACATTTATGATATTCATGAACATACAACAGAGTTATTAGGTAAGTTTCAAGGAATGAGTTATGCCCCGCGCTTTTCTGCGGACGGTAAGAAGTTGTTGTTTAGTATTGCCGAAGGAATGACGTCTCATATTTATGAAATGGATTTGAAAACACGTTCAAAGCGTCAGCTGACAAAAGTGCCTGCATTGAATACATCTCCTTATTATTCTCCGGATGGATCAAAGATCGCGTTTGTGTCTGATCGTAGTGGCACACCACAAATTTACGTGATGAGTGTTGAGGGTGAGACAAAAGGAGCGTCAGCAACGCGCATTACTTTTGGCCAGGGGCGATACTATACCCCGGTATTTTCGCCGAATGGTCAACATTTGGCATTTACAAAGACTCTGGGGGGAACCTTTTATGTGGGGGTGCTAAAACCAGATGGAGCAAGTGAACGAACCTTAGCGCAAGGTTTTTTCGTAGAGGCTCCAACATGGTCTCCTAATAGTCAGATGGTAATGTATACTCGCAGAACGCCTATAAATCCAAGAACAAAGTCTGATATGGCTAAGATTTACTCTATTCATATTTCAGGATTTAATGAGCAGGAAATGTTGACCCCTATGGATGCAACAGATCCAGAGTGGTCTAGAAGTTTGTAGATTGGGTTCCCTCTGTCTCCGTGGGGGCTTCTAGTGATAAAAAAAGCCCCTTATGATATCATAAGGGGTAGCTCATATATAAAGCTAAACTAAGTATTCATAGTATCTTTTAATTCTTTGGAAGGGCGGAATTTTGCTTGCAGGGCGGCTGGAATTGTAATTGGAGCTCCAGTTTGTGGGTTGCGTCCTTGAGTCTTTTCACGCTTCTTTGGGTAGAATGTGCCAAATCCACTTACACGAATTTCTTCGTTCTTTTTCAAACCATTAGCTAATTGCTGAAATAGAGCTTGCACCATTTTTTTTGTGTCGGTTTTCGTAAAGCCCGTTTCTTCGGCGACGAAGTTGATTAGGTCGGTTGTATTCATTAATGGTATCCTTTCTTATTATTAATTTTAATTAAGGATAATCTGGATTTTTGACGCTAATCAAGAAGAATATGGTTAATTTTCAAAACGTGTTTTTTTCACCACACTTTTTGAAAAATAATATCGTTTTTATGGAAAGAAAGTAAAGTGGCCCCCTTGTTCATAAATATTTACGAGTAAATGTATTTTGTACAGCATGAAAAAGTTGATTTTTAGTTTTTTTTATGCGATAACAGCCTTAGCGTCTATACAATTTCGGGGTGTAGCGCAGCCTGGTAGCGCGCTTGTTTTGGGAGCAAGATGTCGGAGGTTCGAATCCTCTCACCCCGACCACTTGAATAAGAATAAAAAGTTCACTATGATACTTGTATTGAGGTATCCAAGGGGAGACTGTTTTATATGAATATTTTAGACATCTTGCGTAACAATGTTTTTTTATTAGGTGCAAGTGGAGGCCTGCTGCTGTTAGGTCTGGCTTCTTTCGTACCTACAAACAAGGTTGATCCTGTACAAGAAAAGCGAATTATACAATTTGTTGCTGACAGTTCTTTGGGGTTGTCTAAAGCAACTTCAGCGACAACTACTGTAATCGTTCCTGATATACCTCAAAATTTTGTTGTGTCGGTCGAACCTGGCGATACGTTGGCGGATATTCTGCAAGAAAAAAAGATCTCTAAGAAGCAAGCTTTGCTTATTACTCAAGCTCTTTCTAAGTATGTTAGTCCTAAAAAAATTCGAGTGAATGAAAAGATTAGTTTGTTAATTAAGGGAAATGCTGATGGCTCAGGCGAGCTGTTGCGTCTTTCCGTAGCAAAGGACAAGCGTAGCCAGGTTGAGGTTATAAAAAATAAAGATGGCTATTATCAAGCAAAGCTAATTGAAAAAGAATTAAAACAAGAAAGCGAGTGTGTAACGGTTCCAATTAAGGGTAGCTTGCACTCTGATGCGTTGAAGAAAAAAGTTCCTTACGCTGTGATTCGTCAGCTAATTGCTGCTTATAGTTATGATGTGGATTTTCAGCGCGATATTAAGCCTGGTGATTCCTTTACTGTGTATTTCGAGCGTAGCGTTGACCCAGAAACTGGGGAAGAGTACATTAGCAATCTTTTGTACGCAAATCTAAAAATCAAAGGTAAGAATAGACCTGTTTATGCTTTCGAAAGCGAAAATGGCGTTGGTTTTTATTATGCGGACGCCCAAAGCGTTAAAAAGCAATTTATGTCCACGCCTATTAACGGAGCGCGGATCTCATCAGGGTACGGGCCTAGATTACACCCAATACACGGATATACACGCTTTCACCGTGGTCTAGATTTTGCGGCTCCCAAGGGAACT
>CAZMBF010000120.1:0-3373 GCA_964564365.1 uncultured Alphaproteobacteria bacterium | reverse complement strand
CGCCTACAAAGCGCCTTGGGACAAAGTTCTTTAACTGAATTGCTGTCAGCCAAACGTTTAAAAGTTCTGGATGATATCGTGTTAGGAATCCGAGAGGCCGTTGCGGAATTTGGTATCGAGCTGATTGATGTGCGCATTCGCAAAGCAGACCTCCCCTCTGAAAACAGCAAGGCTATATTTGCTCGTATGCAAAGTGATAGAGAGCGCGAAGCCAAGCTGTTGCGTGCCGAAGGTGAGGAGCGAGCGCTTATCATTCGTTCAGATTCCGATAAACAAGTCACACCCATTCTTTCTGATGCACGCCGTCAAGCGATGATCATTGAAGGTACAGCGCAAGCGACAGCAACGAAACTATTGACAGAGGCTTACGAAAAAGATAAAAACTTTGCAGAGTTTATTCAAAGAATGCGTCTGCTTCAAGCGTCTATACAAGCTGATACTCCGTTGTATCTAAGCACAGATTCAGAAGCATTACAAGGATTGTAACCCATTGAAAACTATGTTGAATCTTACCCGATTATTGCTGATTGTCGGCATGATTGTGCCCACGTTTGGAAGCATAACACACTCAACCGCAAAAAAAGTACTCAGCGCAGTCGTTCGTATTAATGTGGCTAAATCTTTAGACAACACCCTTGCAAGCGATTCAAACTATATGCAGTTTGCTCGAAAAGGTGATAAAATCAGCAGTGAAACACTTTACGGGTCAGGATTTATCTTTCATCCAGATGGGTACATAGCAACAAACCTTCACGTTTTGGGTGAAGAAGGTTCCAAGATCCATAAAATTACCGTCACCCTATTTGATGGCAAGCAGTACACAGCAAAAATTATTGGATACGATCGTTTCTTTGATTTGTTAGTCCTTAAAATCGAGGGGGCAAGTTTTTCGACTGTATCATGGGGAGCCCCAACTAAAGTATTACCCACCCAAACCTTATATGCATTTGGCCACCCATTAGGCTTTGATAATAGCATTGTGCGCTGTTTTGTATCTGCCATCAATCGAAATATAAGCGTCAATGATTTGCTCATGTCCACTCGCAATTTTCCAGACGGAATTACCCGAGGGTTGTTCCAGCTTGACGGAAACCTTAACCCTGGTTTATCAGGGGGACCAGTTTGCGATGAAAATGGTTTTATGGTTGGAATGTCATCCAGCAACTTTGGCCACGATGAACATAGTGTTGGCATAGGGTTTTGTGTGCCCGTCGATAAAATCAAGCCCATTCTAGAAGAGATTCGCACAAAAAAAATAGTCACATCAAGAGGTTCTTTAGGCGTTCAAGTGCAAGACATTGATGAAAAAATCATGAAAAACAAAGGATTAAAAGAGTTGTCTGGCGTTATGATTACCGAAGTATATCCGGACTCTGCAGCCTTTAAATCTGGCTTAAAACCTGGGGATCTCATTTTAAGTGTTAATGGTCATATTATCGATAGCGCATCCGCATTACGCTATATCATTAAAACCCTTCCTATCAACACCCCTTTACCTTTGGATATACTACGTGAAGGAAAAATGCTTCAAGTTACCAGTTCCTTGATGGCATCTGCCGAAAAAGAAGAGTTAATTTACATTACAAATGATAAGGAAGTTTCTATTCCTTCATCTACTGCCCAATCGGTTGGGTTATACTTAAAAAACATTACCCAGAAATTAGCAATAGAATATGGGTTTGCAAACTCTACTACAGGCGTGATTATTGAAAACTTCACACCCGACGAAACCCAAGAAGACGTAGATATTCGCCATGGAGACATTATTGAAGCTGTAGATAACGTACAAGTAAAAAACATCGATGATGTCGAACGCCTTTTAAAAGAGTCTGTGTCTCAAAAGAAATCATCTGTTTTATTATTGCTTCATCGATCTGGCGAAGGTAAGAAGTTTGAGGCTCTCCCCTTATCTCAATAAACAAGGGCTCAAATTTAGCCCTTGTTTATTGCCTTGATTCAGACTTTTCAGTTCTCTTTAGAAAAAACTGTGGTTGTCTTTTAAGATCTTTACGTCTTCCTCAAGCTTTTTAAGCAACCCCATCTTACCAGGATTGATAGATTGTGTCATATATGAATATAGATACACAACGAAGGGGTTAGAATGAGAACAACAGCAACAGAGCGGTGGGAATGTGTTGAGGCTTTTCATACAAGTGGGTTGATTGACTTTTGCGAGGAGCGTGGGTTAAACCCAAAAACTTTTTATGCAGGGTGGAAGCGGTACGTGAGTGACGATGAGGTTGTCATGAACTATACCGAAAATTCATTTGAAAAAATGTATTTTTTGTATACCTTTAAATTAAGGATAGCTCCTTAGTAAGATTAAACTGAAATTATGGATGGATACTATGAATTTTTTGAGTAAATATATATTCACATTAACTACAAGCAGCATTTTAGGCATGGCTACTCTATTTGCCTCAGAAATAAATCCCGAAGAAACAGATAGTTCTACACAGCATTGCTCAGGTTTGGCAGATGATGAGGCAACTGCTAGAGCACAAAACTCGACTCAGCCAACGGACGATGAACTAAAGAACTACTTTTCTGTGGTGTTTGCTGCCCTTTTTGATAAGGAGCGATTCAACACCCTTTTTGGTTCAGAGTTTGTTGATAGCTTCATAAAGACATTAGATCCTAATGAAACAATAGCACAACAACGATGGGATATGCTTGCTAATACCGAAATTTCATTTGACGATAGGGAAAAATGCGATGTGCTTAAAAAGTTTAAAGAAAGAATCGCTTCATATGCTGGCCCTAAAGAGCTTATGCATATCTTAATAGAAGATAAGATCATCAGACTATATAATGATGTATTTGACGCACGGTAAAAGGGTGTTGTTGGTTTGAGCTCAGAAATTGTGCTATCGATGATTTGTGAGTACTAATGGGTAATGTCAAGTTAAGCTGGTGAAAGTACGGTAAACGCATCTAAACCCAGGCCTGACGTTGAAACTCCCTGTGCTGATCAAACCATTTCTCTATCTTAGTGCACCTGCCACGACACCCCCAATACAATCGCGCTGTTAAACGAGGGTGTCCTCCAAGATGAACTCTCTATGGCTCTGAACATTTACAACACCTTCAGACCCCATTTTAACGTGAAAGGCTTATCCCTATGCTGTACTTTCTCTCATCTCATCACAAGGCTGCATAACCACCTCATATGTATTCGCCTTATACAGATATGAAAAAAACCTTGCAAGCAGGGGGTGTTTCATGCGTAAAATAATAAAAATAAACAATAAGAAAAGATTATGAACTCAAAACAACTTTTTTCAACATTTGCAATAACATGCTTTATTGCATCACTTTCGTCCTCTGTAGTTTCAGCTAATGAGGGATTTAAATTCTATGGTGTTTCTGGCCC
>CAZMBF010000119.1:2869-3420 GCA_964564365.1 uncultured Alphaproteobacteria bacterium | reverse complement strand
GATCAACAAGGTGATGTGATTTTACCCGGCGCCCTAGGAGTAGATGTGATGGGGCTTGTGGGGATTCCTGTGTTATGGCAGCACCATCCGCATACGCCCATTGGTAAGGTGGTTGATGCAATTGAAGATGCGAAAGGGATTAAAGTTAAACTTTCATTGTGTTTAGATACGCAATTGGGATGCGAAGCCTATCAGTTGGTTCAAAGTGGTGTGTTGACGGGGATATCAATTGGATTTACTGCCTTAAAAGCGGGGGTTGGAGCCGGAAAGGTGCGGCGAATATTGCATCGGATTCGACTAAAAGAGGTGTCGTTAGTCACGTTTCCGGCTCATGAGAAAGCGCGCATTCAAATTGATCATAACAGAAGTTAATTTTTTTCTGGATTTACGCAATTGTTCAGATTATAACTATAGTATGTAAATAATGTTTTTAAATAAGGAGAAAAAATGAAAATATATAAATATGTACTAAGTGTAAGCATGTTGGGTCTTTGTTCACAGTTGTCTGTTGCAGCTGTGTTGGATACGCCAGCATCGGGTGAAAATGCATC
>CAZMBF010000119.1:0-2769 GCA_964564365.1 uncultured Alphaproteobacteria bacterium | reverse complement strand
ATCAGCATCGGGTGAAAATGCATCATCAGCATCGGGTGAAAATGCATCATCAGCATCGGGTGAAAATGCATCATCAGCAACCGAACAGCCCTTAGTGTTTGAGCTTTCAATATCAGGGGGTAATGGAAAGTATTCACCAGCAATGTTACCTTTTTCGTCTAAAGAGAGCGTTGCTGACCTAAAAGCACGCATCATAGAGGGATACAGACTGCAGGGTAGTATTATATTTATGATAGGTAATGAAGAAGTTATGAAAAATCTTGTGCGTAGTGATGGTACTTTAGTAACGTTAGCAGAAGCATTTCAGGGCAAAAGCGGAATCGTTCAGATTATGGTTGTTTTGGATAACTCACGTTCACCAATGCACAGTGCGATGCCGACACCTGAACCTGCTTCACCTGCGGTTACAACCTTAGAATTGCCATCAGTTTCTGAATAAGGGAAAATCTATCGACTTAGAAAAAAGGAAGAAAAATCTTCTTTTTTTTACAGGGCTTTTTCTTGTTTTTTTATCAACCTGATTTGATTTTTAGGAGGTTGTAAATGCTAAGATTCATTTTTCTAAGTATAGTTTATTGTTGTTCAATTATTTTGAATACTAGCATGGCTGCAAGCGCGGATCAGCAGATGCCAGTGCTTCACATGTATTTAGAGGCGAATGGAGAACTCTTTTATCCTTTTGGTTCAGATCCCCAAAGAACTACATGTGAACCTCTTATAATAGAACTTATCATTAGAGAGGAATTCGCAGAGGAAAATCTTAAATCGATTTTGCTTGGATGCATAGCTACACACTTTCGCATTAACGCTAACTATATTAGGAACTTATCTTGTGAGCTTGTGCAACTTGATGGTCAGCCTTCCTTAAAGGATACTCCAGACCTGTTAAGATGCAGAGGCGATGAGTTAATTTCAATAATCAACGATCAAAACTTATTGGTCAGAATAGAATCAAATCCTAATTGCAGAGAGATAATTGAGTTATATTTGCTTGCGCAACAAGCATTATCTATGGGTATGCAGTCAAGCTCAGAGGATGCGCAGTCTAGCTCAGAGGATGCGCAGTCTAGCCTTAAGGAAAGTATGCTAGATTTCATGCGGCATAAATTAGCATCTCTGCCTCCGTCTAGCTAAGTCCAACACACCTGAACGCAGACAGTTAAAGTTAAACCTTTATTTTCAGCACCCTTAGGGGTGCTTTTTTATTTCAAGTTTCGCCATTGCAGATATCACGCGATGGTTGGAAGTTCTTATCCAGGCTGTATTTGGATAGGAGTCAACGTGCACGTATTCAAAGGGATACCTGCTTTTTTATTTAATAAACCATAGGAGAGTCAATATGACACCATTTCAATATGATCAAACAACATTAGGCTTTAAAGACTTTGTGCAAACAGGTGCAGTGAATTGGGAAACCAAGGCATTGAGTAGTGATAGCGCAGAACGCGGATTGGTGATGCCGTCTGCCATTAGTGAGCAAGTAAAGGCGAAAGTGAATGCATCATCACCCTTACGTCAGCTTGCCTGCAGCACAACCATCTCTAGTGATAGTTTAGATGTGGTGGTTGAGCGTAATGCACCCAGTGTTGGATGGGTCACAGAAATCGGTGAACGTACAGAAACGGATCCGTCTCAATTAGAAAAGCGAAAAATATCAGTGCATGAACTGTATGCTAAGATTCGATTAAGCCAACGCTTGGTGGATGATGCTCAGGTTCCTATTGAAGAATGGTTGATGGGACGAATTGCGGCACAAATGGCGGCCATTGAAAACAAAGGTTTTATTCAAGGCGATGGCGTCAATCAACCAAAAGGGTTCCTAAAATACGTGGGTAACCATGTACAACAATGGGGAAAATTGCAAACATTCGCCACACTTCAAAATGGTGGGTTTATGGATGATACTTCGGCACTTGAGGTATTATTCAAAACTATCGACAGCTTAAAAAGCGAGTATTTGCATAATGCTTGCTGGGTGATGTCGCGGTCAGCTCAATCGAAGCTACGTCAAATCAAAGATCCTGCAACTGGGCATGTATTGTGGCATACGGGAACAGGTTTAGCAGGAGAAGCTGCAAATACCTTGTTGGGATACCCGGTGATAATCTCTGACGACATGCCAGCATTAGATCCATCAAACCCCAGTATTTCTGTTGCCTTTGGTAATTTTGAACAAGGGTATCAAATCGTGGATCGTCAAGAGCTTTCAATATTAAGAGATCCTTACAGTGCTAAACCCTATGTAGAATTTTATGCTACACGCCGTGTGGGTGGCGATGTGGTTGATTTTGACGCTATTAAACTGATTCAATTTGGAGATGCTGAATGAGTTGGCGAGTCATTGAAGAGGGGGACGCCCCCTCTTTGCCGTTGGGGTTGTTAAAATCAGCCCTAAGGATTCATCATGATGTAGACGATCCCTTGTTACGGCATTTAACACACGTGGCAAAGCAGTATATTGAAACATATACGCAAACGGTGCTTGGAAACGTTCGGTTAGAGATCATTATCTATGAACCCTTTGCAGAGATGATTCCATTACCAGCTGGACCATTACGGTATATTGAATCTGTGAGTGTTCGGAAAGCTCGACAGGGATGGACAGATGTATCATTGGACAATATAACGCTGTTGGGGCGACGAGTTCAAATAACCTCAACGACAGAGGTTGATCAAATTCGTATTATTGGAAGTGGGGGTATTAGCCCAATCCCTCCATTAATTGAAGGGACGAGGTTAAATTTGGTAAAGGTGTTATATGAGAGCGAA
>CAZMBF010000118.1:0-3543 GCA_964564365.1 uncultured Alphaproteobacteria bacterium | reverse complement strand
GAGCTGCACGTTGATTATCGAGGCAAAGAACGCAGACTATCTTATTCTCAAATGTTAAATCAGATTCAAGAGATTCGAGCAGATAAAGCCCGAACGGAGTTAACGCCAACAGATTTTGCATTGCTAAGCGAATTAGAAACGATGACCGCTCCTGTAATGAATGTAGACCATAACAAAATGCTTGAAATACTCTAAGTGTAAAGAATAGCCCACCCTGTGGGGCTCGACGCTTCCCGTAAGCTGAAAAAGTAATTATAATTTTCCGTTGATTAAAAAATCTGAAAGACGTCGCTTCATCGATTGCTTAATCACGACAGTCTTTATATAGTGAGGGTTACATATATAGGAAGTGAAACAGGTATATATAGATGACAGACGTTAACTTAACTCAAGACTATCAGAGTTTTATTGAAGGCATCAAAAGTCGCATTTTATCGTCACGGTATCAAGCGGCGAGGGCGATCAATAAAGAACTCATTCTGTTATACCATCACATCGGGACGCAGATTCTGGAAAAACAAAAAGCGCAAGGATGGGGCGCTAAAGTTATTGAGCATCTTAGTAAGGATCTGAAAATAGCCTTTCCAGAACTGAAGGGGTTTAGCGCAACAAATCTGAAATATATGAAGTTATTTGCAGAAACTTACGAAGCTGCTGAAATTAGTCAGCACGCTGCTGACCAATTGCCGGTGTGCCGAGCATGGTTTATAGCTTGGAGGTGTAAGTCCTCTACCCAACCTGATGGAGGTGAAGGGTTAGCGAACCGCAAGGGCGTTGTCGTGAGGCAGGGTCTGAAGGAAGTGGGGAGCAAAGTCGCGTGCTGACGAACAGAAACTAGATATCAGGCACGATTGTCTGGATGAGTGGACTGGTGACCACAAAGTCCATATCCATCAAGAGGCAATTCTGTAAATCTAGCAGCAGTGCGATGAAGGCGATAAATCTTACCTCGGGAGATCTGTAATGTGTCTGAAAGACAAGGGGGTATCGCAAGGTAGTCAATAACATTACAGAAGTCAGCAGAGGGCATAGTACCTATGTAGGTAGGGAAGGCCTAAACAGAGAGAAAGGATGATTAGGGGTTGAATTTTATGAGAAACGAACATCAGCAAAGTCGTTATGAAGCGACCTTGCCCTGTCAAGGAGACGGTGAAGCCGAAGAACTGCAGGGACGAGGGATGAGTAATCTTGTAGCAAGACAACAGACCGAAAATTCGTCTATTCCAGGGGATCTCTTCATGGAGATTCTCGATAAAAACAACTTACAGAACGCGCTTAAGCGAGTGGAAGGAAACAAAGGGAAAGCTGGTGTGGATGAGATGACAGTCGAAGAGCTGCGACCTTGCTTAAGGCTTTATTGGCCTGAAATTAAGAAGCAACTATTAACAGGATCCTATCAACCAAAACCAGTTAGATCTGTCAACATTCCAAAAGCTGGAGGTGGAGAAAGGATTCTAGGGATTCCAACTGTGTTAGATAGATTCATCCAACAAAGTATTCTGCAAATCTTGCAGAAGTATATGGATCCTCAGTTCTCTGCTCATTCTTATGGGTTTCGTCCTGGTCGATCAGCGCATCAGGCCATAAAGCAGGCTCAGCAGTATGTCGAGCAAGGCTATAGGATTGTCGTGGATATTGATTTAGAGAAATTCTTTGATCAAGTAAACCATGATAAATTGATGTCGGAATTGGCTAAAAGAATCCATGATAAACGTGTCTTAAAGTTAATACGGAGGTACCTTCAAGTAGGAACAATATCTGAAGGGATGGTTAAACCCGAAACAGAAGGGACTCCGCAAGGAGGCCCCTTGTCACCATTTCTATCTAATATTATGCTTGATCTTCTGGATAAAGAGCTTGAACGACGTGGCCATAAGTTTGTGAGATATGCGGATGATTGTAATATTTACGTCCGTAGCGAGCGAGCCGGGCAACGTGTAATGGAGAGTATTGATCGCTTCATTACACAGAAACTTAAGCTCAAAATTAACAGGAGTAAAAGCGCAGTTGCTACCATGTCTTGCAGGTCATTTCTTGGATTTACGATTTCTTGTGGAGCAAAGCAACCGATTAGGCGTATTGCGCCAGTATCGATACAACGCTTTAAAGATAGAGTTCGGAAATTGACCGCAGAATACAAAGGCGTCAACATTAATCGTGCAGTAGAAGATCTATCCCAGTATCTCAGAGGATGGATTAACTACTACGGACTATGTCAGACTCCGAGTGTCTTGCGAATATTAGAGCAATGGGTGCGAAGAAGGTTGAGAAGTGTTATTTGGCAACAGTGGAAAACATCTCAGAATCGATATAAGCAGCTTGTTAAGCGTGGCATCGATAAAGATGCAGCGAAGATGCTAGCTGCTAGCGGCAAAGGGAGTTGGCCATTGAGTCATAACTACACTTTACAAAGAGCGCTACCTAATTCGTACTTTGATTCGTTGAAGTTACCGAAGTTGGTCTGCTATGAATAGATTAATTCGAACTGAACCGCCGCGGTACGGACCCGTATGCCAGGTGGTGTGGGAGGGGTGGAGTCGTGAGGCTCCCTCCTATCCCGATTGGTATCATTTAGTAATACTATTGACTCGTATAAAAACGTTGCAAGAACGCCAATGGTATATACAAAAGAGCCTTCAAGAAGGTTGGTCAAGAGATAGACTTGAAGGGCAGATTGAATCTAAGGTATATCATCGACAAGGGACTGCAGTAACAAACTTTAAGCAACGGTTACCCATATCCCAATCAGATCTAGCTAATGAAACATTAAAAGATCCCTATGTTTTTGATTTTCTGACGCTGCATGATGCCGCTGTAGAACGAGAAATAGAGAAAGACTTAGTAAAACATATTGAAAAGTTTCTTCTAGAGTTGGGCTCTGGGTTTGCATTCGTTGGGCGGCAATATAAGCTAATTGTAGGGGGCGATCAATTTTATATCGATTTACTTTTTTATCATTTAAAACTAAGAAATTACGTAGTTGTCGAATTAAAAAATACAGACTTCAAGCCAGAATACGTAGGACAGGTGAACTTCTATTTGTCTGCTATCGACGATCTTGTTAAGCACCCAGATGATGGAGCAACAATAGGGCTGATACTGTGCAAAAACAAGAGCAACATTATAGCGGAATATGCATTGAGAGATGTGAACAGTCCTATCGGAATTGCAGAATTTAGAACAACTGGCGTGTTGCCAGAAGAGCTTAAAACTGCGTTACCTTCCATAGAAGAACTAGAGTTTGAGCTTTCAAAGCAAATGACTCAAATAGATTCTGACAAACAATGATTTAAAACATTAGTCGTCTCATATATTTTTGCATAGACACGCCAAAAGCCATGAATTATTGAGCACATTCAAAAGGAATACATCATTATGAGTCTAGTAACGATCCCTGAAACAGCTACGTGTTGGAGCGACCTTCATACAAACTTCATTGATATACATCAGGCTAATCTTAGCCTAGCAGGTAAGGAGTTTGAACAGTTTGCTAAACTGTACTTTCTATGTGAGCCCTCTGTTCGTGATGAATACAAACATATC
>CAZMBF010000117.1:0-3571 GCA_964564365.1 uncultured Alphaproteobacteria bacterium | reverse complement strand
GACAATGCTAGACAAGGTAAAAGAAACGATCATTAGCATACTTAGCCATATGAATCTAAGTAACAACAACGCACAAGCTCAGCAAGTGCCATTAAAGAACACGGTCTTAGAAGATGCAAACAATAATCGCTTAATGACAGATGAGGAGTTAGAGTTGCTGCGCATGGTGCCTCGCAATAGTCCATGCCCGTGTGGATCGGGTTTAAAATTTAAACAGTGTCATGGGAAGTTAGCCGAATAACATGAAATACTTTTTTACATTTTTGGTCATTATTATTGTGGGAGGAGGGATCGCACTTTCGCTTGTTGGGGTTCCCGCTCCAAAGTCAGAGTTTCGCATTCCTATCACTCTGAATGAGCAAAACAAAAAATAACCTCCCCTCCTACCCTGAAGTTGAACATTTTATTGAAATGTTAGCTTCAGAGGTAGGGTCAAGTCCTAATACTCTGTCCTCTTATGCCACAGATATCGATCAATATATTAGATTTTGTATGGAGCAACAGATTGATGTCTTACAGGCCTCAAAAATTGAACTAGAACGCTATATTTCAGCATTAGCTGAAATAGGTTTGTCAGAACGAACTCGCGCACGCAAGCTTTCTGCCCTGCGCACATTTTATGCATTCCTACTCCGCGAAAAAAAGATATCCTCTAACCCAACAAGGCTTGTTGAGCGCCCTAAACAAGGTCGCAGATTGCCCAAGTTTTTAACAGAAGCCGAAACTGAAGCCATAATTAATGCAGCCCATGACCCAAAACATCCCGACGCTCTAAGACGCGTACTTTTCATTGAGCTGTTATATGCTACTGGCATGCGAATCTCGGAACTGATTCAAATCAAGCTATCTGATATTTTATGGTTAGATGAATGCATTTTGATCACCGGAAAAGGTAACAAACAGCGGATGGTTCCGTTTAACGTATCAACTAAAACTGCATTTGTTCAGTATATTCAAGCTTTTCAGCCTTCAACAAAATCAGGATGGCTGTTCCCCTCCTCAACTCATTCAGGGCATTTAACCCGTCAGCGTTTTTTTCAGATTATTAAAGAACTGGCTTGCGATGCGGGCTTAGATCCTCACAAAGTCTCTCCACATGTCATCCGACATGCGTTTGCAACCCATTTGTTAAATCATGGAGCTAACTTAATGAATGTGCAAAAACTGCTGGGGCATTCAGACATTACTACCACTGAAATTTACACCCACGTAATGACTGAAAAGTTGAAACAGACCGTATTTGATCATCATCCTTTAGCAACGCCCAAGAAACCTTACAAAACTAAGGATTCTTAAGAGCCTAACCTACTTTTGACGCCATCCCAAAAAAAATAGATACAAGTGTCGCTAATCCAAGAAAATAGCAATAATGAACTTTTCCGACCAAATCCATAGGGCTTAATCCAGCAATTTTGGCCGCCAACAGCACCTGAGCACTATAGGGAAGGATTCCTTGAAACACACATGAAAATATATCTAACAAACTTGCTGCACGCGTTGGCAGTATGCCATATCGTTTTGCAATATCTCGGGTTGCTTCGCCCGCCATTAAAATAGACACGGTATTATTAGCAGTACAAATATCCGCAACCGAAGACATTGTGGCAATCGACAATTCACCAATTTTCTTATTTGGCTTACCATTGTGATTAAACTTATGGGATAACAACAGTATCTTTTCAATTAAATATGTCATACCACCCTGGTGTTTTATAAGCTCACTTAAACCACCAATAAACATAGAAAGAATCAAGATTTCAGTCATCACTGAAAACCCTTTAAAAATGGCTTGATTAAATGCAACCAGTGAATAATCAGCAGATATCATACCAACAAATCCACCTAATATTATGCCGGCAATCAAAATCAAATATACGTGCAAACCCGTTACAGACAATAAAAGAACGATGATATACGGCAATACTTTAACGAAATCAAAATCCATATCTGTACCCATCACGCCAGTCTGAGGATACGTCCAGAGCAACAGTAACGAGGCTATCATCGCGGGGATTGCAATGATAAAGTTCATTTTGAATTTATCTTTCATTTCGCAACCTTGCGTTTGTACCGCAGCAATAGTGGTATCTGAGATGATTGATAAGTTATCTCCAAACATAGCCCCCCCAAGCACGGCACCAATAGCTATGGGTAGATCAACACCCGCAGTATGACATATACCTACAGCAATAGGAGTAACAGAGGCAACTGTTCCCATTGACGTTCCCATTGCTATACTAATAAATGATGATACAACAAAGATACCTGGCAGAATAAAATGAGGAGGTATGTAATTTAGTGCAAAATTAACAGTGGCTGTAATTCCTCCAATTGAGGCCATCACCTCACTAAAAGCCCCTGATAGCAAAAAAACAAAACACATTAAAATAATATTGCTATGACCAACACCTGACATAAATACTTCTAGATTCTTATTAAATACTCTGGGCTTCCATAAAAAGGCCATAAGAATTGCAGGAAGAATAGCCACAGTGGGAGAAATAGCCAGCTTGCCATTTTGGCATGAGCTAACACCAAATATTAGAAATATTCCTAAAAACAAAAGTAAAGGAAACAAACTAAAGAGCGGAGTATGCGATCTTAACCAGCCGTTATTATCCATTATTTTAAGCCCCTGTATTTTTATTCTGTAATAATTAGTATTAAATTAACTAATTCTACTTGTCAAATACAACCTGACCTAAAAAAGTTAACAGATTATGAATGTTCTTTGTTTGCGCGGATGAAATTGAAAATATTGGATTCTTTGTGTATTTTTTCAAAACTTTTGTGGCATTTTCAACACACTCTTCGTCTACTAGATCAATCTTCGTCAATGCAATCACGCTAGGTTTATCCTTCAAACCGTGGCCATAGGCTTCAAGTTCGTTGCGAATCACGTTATAGTCATGCTCGATATCTTCGCTTGATATATCAATTAAATGAAGTAGTATTTTACAACGTTCAATATGTCCTAAAAACCGATCGCCCAAACCAGACCCAAGGTGTGCATTTTCAATCAAGCCTGGAATATCTGCAATTACAAATTCTTGCTCGTTTACAGATGCAACCCCAAGTTGAGGCTTTAGCGTTGTAAACGGATAATCTCCAATCTTTGGCTTTGCACGAGTCGCCACCGATAGAAACGTTGATTTTCCGGCATTCGGCAATCCTAAAAGACCTACGTCTGCCAACAATTTCAGCTGTAACCAAACCCACGTTTCGTGGCCAGCCCATCCTTTTTCAAACTGACGGGGTGCTCGATTAGTGGCTGTCTTGAACATAGCATTCCCACGTCCACCATCACCCCCTTTTAAAAAGACAAAACGTTCTTCAGGTTTGATTAAATCAAACAGTACGGTTTCTTTGTGCTCATCAAAAATTTGAGTTCCAACGGGTACCTTTATAATAATAGGCTCACCTTGCGCACCTGTACAGTTACGCCCACGCCCATACTGACCACGTTGAGCTTTAAAGTGCTGCTTGTATCTAAAATCAATTAGCGTATTAAGATTAGGATCAACTTCAAATATAATGTCTCCACCTTTCCCGCCATTACCGCCGTCAGGCC
>CAZMBF010000116.1:0-3654 GCA_964564365.1 uncultured Alphaproteobacteria bacterium | reverse complement strand
GTCGTACGATTTAAAACCGTACCGGGGGTTCGAATCCCCCTCTCTCCGCCAGATTTTTAACAATAATTCATAATATCAGCTTATCTAACGAAGATTATATTGAGGAAATTTGGACTTTTGTGTGTGTATTTAGTGCGTTAATATCAACAGCAACCGCGTCATCTTGTTTACCCCAAACAGACGTTGCAAATGTGGCAGACGAATTGATATCTCAAAGTTTATGGCTGATTCAGAAAGTGGGCGTTTGTTGCATATTCTAAGTAAGGATCTGAACAAGAGCGAGACTTTTTTATTGATCGATTAGACAAATTATCCAAACACCTAATTGAAGACCTGCTCACCCACACAGCCCGCAACTTCATGTCATGCCAAGAAAGTGATACACCGTTAGGGTAATAACGTAGATGATATGTTAACGCTCTGGTAATCTTTGTTAATATTTTCTTAAAAAGTATGGAGTTGCGCCCCCCCACCCAATCACCCTTCGTAAACTCAGGGTGGAGGGCTTAACCCACTTTTATGGAATCACAGAGTAAAGACGAGGGGTTCCGTCATTTCCAGTGAAACTGCGGGTCATAAATCACAATGTCTTCGAGCTCTAAACATAAGAATATCATGAAATGGTTAACAAACTATGAATGATTCCTGAAAGCCGTAGTAACTAGTTGCTGGCGGGTGAGTGTGTTACGGCGTACGTGTTATCAAAAACGCCACAAGAGTGCAGATGAAAATAAACAAAGCAATTGGCATAAATGTCCCTGTATATACATAGCTTACGCACTGAACACCAATGGCAGAAAATGCAAGACGTCCAAAGTTGATCATTGCAGCTGCACGTCCTTTTGAATTGGGTAGAACATCCAATGACTTTGGGTACAGTATGTTGATGGGAAATACAAAGGGCAGAACGTATAAGCTCATCACCAATGTAATTATCCAGGGGGAGTCATCCGCGGTTAGACTGACTCCTAATAAGACGACGGTAAGAGCAGTTAAAGCCCGCATACCAATCGTTAAGCACGTCGTGTGCGAAACTCTTTTTAAAAGAATGGGGCTTAGGACGCTCACGATTGAGTATGCAGCTGCCATGGCACCTTGATAGAAACCAAAGTGCTGGATTGAAACATTCATGTCTTCCATATATAAAATTGGGCCCATGCCGATGAACACCCAGTAGCCCGAGACTAATAGACACACAATTAGCAACATCCGCATAAACTCCCAAGACTTTAGTAATGGAAAGTATTCCTTTAGGCTTAAAGACACATTTCTATTCGGTTGGGTGGTGTTTGGAATGAACAAAAACCCTAAGCATAAGCATAATACGCCCAAGCCCAGTAACACCCTAAAGTTTCCTTGCCATCCGCTGTATATATTTATATAACTGCCCACGACGGGTGCAAACGCCATGGCAAACGTAATGACCCCATTTAGAAGGCCTAACAACCCAGGTTGTTTTCCTGGAGGGGTAATATCTGCAATTACAACGTATCCTAATACGGCAGGGCCAGCCATGCCAACGCCCTGTAAAAAGCGCCCCAGCACCAGCAAGGTAAATGACGATGCCCATACACAGCAAATGCTGCCTATAATAAAGGTAGCCAATCCCCATAATATGACAGGCCTGCGTCCATAGCGATCGCCCACGTTTCCAACAAATAGTGAGCTGATGCAATAGCTTAAGAAGTTGACGCTTAACGTTAACTGCACCAATGCGGGGGATAAATTGAATACTCGTATCAATTCAGGAAAGCTGGGGATGAACAGATCCACTTCCGCTCCCCCCAGAATAATGATGAGTAAAACCGCTAAGAAAACCATTTAGGTGTTGTCTCGTAATAAGACACTTTCATCTTTGGGTTTAATTGACACAAACCCCACAAATGAAATCATCATTGCAATTGGAATGATGGTCAGTCCATAGCTATAGGCTGTTTCAGAGTAAACGGGCACATTGTTCAATGTTTGCCCATCCCAGATTCCAACCATGATCCATCCAATCACGCTGTGGAATATTACGCCAAAGGACATTACAACCATGTTGGTAAATGAACTGGAGATTCCAACCAAGTGAGGTTTGACAACGCGTGTATTGATAAAAATCATAAAAACTTGATATGCACACAACACCCCAACAGTAATCATTACTATGTATAAAAAGGTTATGTTTGTTGTTTTGAACATTAAAAGCGCAGCATAAATCAACCCCATTAGTAGCGCGCTGATGATCATAATGGTGTATGGTTTTTTATACCGTTCACCGACATACCCTAGCAATGGGGCGCCGAAGCAAAACCCAAAGAAAATCATAGACGGAAGAATTTGCGCATTTGCTGCATCAATACCATACACATTCTGTAGGAAAGGAACACCCCATGCGTCTGCAAACCCTTCTAAAGGGCCAACCATGAGTCCAGACAATAAAGCAACGGCCCAAACATGTTTATTGTATAACAACTCCTTTAAATCAGACAATATGGATGTTTGTTGATCTGCAGCGGGATTCTTTTGATTAGGCATAAGGACAAGAAATAACCCTGACAATACCAATGAGGTTGCCGCCAAGATGCTTAATACATTTTTCCATCCTACTAATTCATTCAAGATACCAATCGGTCGGCTTCCAAACAGCGCCCCTATAAACCCAAGCGTTACAGAGATACCCAGAATGCTGGCAAACCGTACGGGAGGGAAGTTTAAACGAATGACATAGAATACGGCCAAGATGGCTGTGGTTGATCCCGCGCCTAATAAAAAGCGTCCACAAAGGGCAAGCATCCAAGAGTCTGAATATAAAGGCGGAATAATGCCTAGCCCACATAGTAGAATGCTTAGGCTAAGTGTATATTTTGGCCCAATACGTTCCAACATAACGGCAATGGGCAAGTGGAAGGCTGCGTATCCGGCGTAATATATGGCATTAAAAAACCCAAAATCTTTCGCATCAATCAGATAATTTAACATCAAATCATCCTTCAGAACATTTGGCAATAAGCGTAAAATGTATTGAAATGCATAGAATACAGATGTCATAAAGCAGAGTGTCCATGCAAATGCAGCAGAGCGCTTAGATTTTAAGGTGGTACGCATATGTATACTCGTTAGTTAATTTGCCTCATTATTACGTGGTTTGATTTTAAAAAGCAATTACTCTCTGTTAAGTGCACAAGCTCAATACATATTAGCTCCACCCCTCTTGCATTTTTCTCTTGACAAGGCGAAAAATGTTTGATGTGATTTAGGTAGAATTGCGAAAAGGCTATCCATTAACGTGGGTAGCTTTTTGCTTTTCGGTGTTGATGTTCGGTCATCAAAGGATCTTTACCGATCCATGACGAGCTTTGATGCTTTTGCTATAGCTAGGTATGGAAAATGATATAGATTTATGGCGTATGTTGACGAAACAACGCCACCAGAACTTGTGCTCAAAATGCTGCATGCGGCACCTAATATAGAACGATACCGCCCAAGCACAGCCGGTTCTAACCACATTTCATGCCTGGCTTTTGGAAATCAAGCCTACCGTACAAGCAAAAGGACTTTTAGATGAACTACTCGGTCGCTTGCGGCCGAGTAGTTGTGCGCCGTGGAGACCGGACGTGCGAGTCTAGGCAAGGGTGTCTATCGCGAGATAGAATCTGAAGGAAGCCGATG
>CAZMBF010000115.1:0-3718 GCA_964564365.1 uncultured Alphaproteobacteria bacterium | reverse complement strand
TTTTTCATCATTTTTCACAATATCTGCTTCATCTACTCCTTCAACCTGTATGTTAGTATGAGAATAATCAGTTGAACCTCCTCCGCCACCTCCATCTGAAGCTTTCGCGCTTGGTGCAGCTCCAGCAACAGATTCTTGAGCCATTGTGATTTCCAACGCATCCAGCCAAGCTGTGTTAACAGAACGCTCTTTTAAAAGCCGGTTCCGCTCCATCATTGCATGTTTATACTTGCTTAAACGATCTGCATGCAACGGATCAATTCCATATACCATGCGATCAAAGAACTTACGCCTAACACTGCCGGGCTCTAAAAACAATCGATCCATAGCAGGTGTAACCCAGCTAACATTAATGTAATGACCTAACTCTGCCTGGGTAGCAATTGACTCTCCCTGCACTTTTACAATTCGTCTTGACGTATGCAAAGGATCTAAGCCCGTAGCCACTGAAAGCGTATCTTCTCCATCAAATACAGAAGCATGAATCGCCCATGGCTGGTGTTGACCCAGTTGAATGATCTCATTCAGTTTTGATTTACGCAACCCTCGCCCCGGGGAAAGAAACGAGATCGCCTCTAAAAGGTTCGTTTTCCCGATACCATTTTGCCCCGTTAACACAATATGTTTGGCATGAATATTAAGATCTAAATACCCATAATTACGAAAATGGCTTAGGCGTAAACGCTCAATCCCAAGGGGTTGCATTCGAAATAACTAAACCCGCATCGGCATTAGAATGGTTAAGGATGCCTCATCGCCCACATCGGTAATTAAGGCAGCCGTACCCGAGTCTTGCAATCGAATCTCAATTTGACCTTCGGTACTAATATGTGAAAGATCCATTAAGTATCGACCATTAAACCCAATATCTAAAGGTTCAGATGCAAATTGAGCCTCCACAGATTCTTTAGCAGAACCAAATTCAGAACTGGGCGCAGAAATATCAATCCAACCCTCTCGTACATTTAGTTTAATGGGACGCATCTTATCAAGTGAAATTAGTGAGACGCGTTCAACAGCATCTAAGAATTGCTTTTTATCCACAGTCACAACCTTTTGGTTATCGTATGGAATCAAACGTTCATAATCAGGAAATGTGCCATCAATCAACCGACTGGAAATAAATGAATCGCCAGCCTTAAAGCATGCTTGAAATCCTGATAAAGCAACTTGAATATCGCCCTCGTGTTTTTCCAGGAACTTAGAAAGCTCCAGAACAGTCTTACGCGATAAAATGATACTTGGCATCGATTCAGCACCCCCAGGAACATCCACCTGAGCACATGCTAAACGGTGAGAATCTGTTGCAGCCGCGCGTAATACAACCTGCCCCTTAGATTCCGTCACATGCAAACAAATACCGTTAAGGTTGTATCTGGTTTCTTCCATCGACATTGCAAACTTGGTCTTATCGATCAGATACCTTAATTCCCAAGCTTTCATGGTAAATTTAAAGGGATATGATTCACCGTTTCCAATGGCAGGAAAATCATCCCCATTCAAGCATGAAATATTGAATTTAGACGCACCGCATTCTAACACCACCTGACCATTAGTACGCGCCAAATACACGGGTTGATCTGGAAGTTTACGCACGATTTCATTTAATAAATGAGCCGGCAACGCTACTTTCCCAGGTGTTTCAATATTAACAGGGAACGTTTCAACCAAACTGATATCTAAGTCTGTCGAACTCATCATCAGCGCGTGATCATGAGTTCGAACTAAAATATGCGCAAGAATGGGCATCGTATGTTTACGTTCCACAATGCTTCCAGCTTGATTTAATGCATTCAAAAAAATGTTTTTATCTAACGTAATTTTCATATGTATACCTGCAACACCCGTTTCAAAATATCTACATCTTCAGCAAATATTGTATCTTCTTTTTTTAAGCTTTCAATCTTTTTGACAGCATGGATCACAGTTGAGTGATCTTTACCACCAAACTTACGCCCAATCTCTGGCAATGAGCATGTTGTTAGCACCTTTGACAGGTACATTGCAATCTGTCGTGGTCGCGCAAAATCAATACTCCGTTTAGAGGATAACAGATCTGCTACTTTAATGTCAAAGTGCTCTGATACTTTCTTTTGAATGTCTTCAATTGTCACACGTCGATCATTTGAACGGATCAAATCGCGCAGCACTTCTGACGTCATTTCGATATTAATATTGCGCCCCACAAGCGTAGCATGCGCAACCACGCGGTTCAATGCGCCCTCTAGCTCACGAATGTTAGACCCAATCTTGTGCGCTAAAAAGTCTAATACATCTTTAGGAACCTCAACACTCAGCTTTTCAGCCTTTGCCTGTAAAATCCCTAATCGCAATTCATATGTGGTTGGATGGATATCCGCAACCAAGCCCCAACCCAAGCGTGAACGCATACGTTCCTCAATTCCCGAAAGATCTGATGGGGATTTGTCTGCCGACAAGATGATTTGCTTCTTTTGATCAATCAACGCATTAAATGTGTGAAAGAACTCTTCTTGAGTTGAATCTTTACCACTAATGAACTGTACATCATCGATCATCAGTACATCCACCGAGCGAAAACGTTCCTTAAACGACATCGTGTCCTTATGACGTAATGCTCGAATAAACTGATACATAAATTTTTCAGCAGATAAGTAAATCACTACTCGTTCTGGGTGATGCTCTTTAATATGCCAGGCTATGGCATGCATTAAGTGTGTTTTTCCAAGCCCCACGCCACCATACAGAAACAATGGATTAAACGGAACTTCTTTTGATTCAGACACGCGAAGTGCCGCCGCATAGGCTAATTCATTGGTCTTTCCAACGACAAAATTTTCGAACGTAAATCTTGGATCAAGCCCCAAACTTAATGCATCTTCGATGTCTTCCGACTTGCTAGTCTTCATCATCCGTTGCATTTTCTCAGTTTGAAGTTTTGCATCAAACCGATGCGATGGGCCAACCATAAAGTCTAATGAAATAATCGAGGCGTCTTCTTTACGCACTAAGCGCATCAAACCATCGCGATAGTGAGACTCTACCCAATCCCTCATAAATGCAGTAGGAGCTAAAATACGAAGAACTCCCGCTTCTATTGTGTCAACAATCAGCGGAGCAATCCAGTTTTTGAATACAGCTTCTCCCTCTTCTTCCCGAAACTGATTGCATACATGCAACCATAGGATATCTTGTATTTCTTCTCCCATAGAAACTCCCAAAATTTAGAAAAATAAAAGGCACCAAAATGGCGCCTGTAATTATATAAGGAACAACGATTTTTTACAATTAAGCAAGCGCTTTAATGCGGTTTGATAAACGTGATAGTTTGCGTGCAACTGTATTCTTATGTAATAAACCTTTTGTAATGCCCTTCATTGCTTCTGGCATTGCTTCTTTAAACGCAGTTGTTGCATCTGCTTTTACTCCAGAAGAAATTGCTTTTTCAACTTTCTTCAAAAATGTACGAATGCGAGAAACACGTTGATGATTTAAAACGCGACGTTTCTCATCACGGCGAAAACGCTTCTCAGCTGATTTATGATTAGCCATCTAAATTCCTATATCTCAATTAATAATTCATTTTCAGCAATATACATAATTATTATCCACAGGTCAAGAGCCTCTGTGGAAAAAATGACGTTTATAATATATAAAAGTTATAACTGTTGAAATTAGCCTAAATAGGCTCCTTCGCTGACGCTTCGGAGTCATTTCTACTGCCCCCCCCAACCTGGAT
>CAZMBF010000114.1:0-3740 GCA_964564365.1 uncultured Alphaproteobacteria bacterium | reverse complement strand
ATCCAAAGGTAACGTGCGACGTAATCGACTAAGCGATTTTACTCAGATCAGATCCTCAGGTAAAAAAGCTATTAGTTTAGATGAAGGTGAAAACCTGATTGCGGTGCAGCCCTGTTATGATAATCACGATGTGCTGTTAGCAACGCGTGAGGGTAAATCAATTCGATTCTCTGTCACGGATATTCGCGTGTTTGTAGGCCGTGATTCGAATGGCGTGCGAGCAATTCGTTTGGCTGAGGATAATGAGGTTGTTTCAATGTCATTGTTGAACAGCATTGATTGCACGATCGAAGAACGGTATGCATACTTGAAAATGTCCCGTTTGGATAATGATTCAGTTGCAGAAGACGATGACGCAGAAGCAACGGCAGATGTTACCCTAACGGATGAACGCTTTAAGGAGCTGCAAGCTAAGGAAGAGTTTATCTTAACCCTTACAGATAAAGGGTACGGAAAGCGTACGTCTTCGTTTGAATATCGAGTAATAAACCGCGGAGGGCAGGGGGTTGTAAATATTGGGCTGTCGGCAAAGAACGGAAAAGTAATTAGCTCGTTCCCAGTTGGCCACAAGGACGATATCGTGTTGATGTCGGATGCAAGTACAACCATTCGTTGTCCTGTTGAAGGGGTGCGTATTTGTGGTCGTTCGTCTCAGGGTGTTATTGTCTTTAGGTTAGCAGATGACGAGCGAGTCATTTCAACCACCCGTTTGGATGAGTCTAAAATCGTTCAAGATGATGACGATGTTGAAGATCTGACAGCGATAGATGAATAAGTGAGAGCCCCCAAGGGGGGCTTTTTTTATAGGCACGTTCCCGTTGGTCACGTGGCAATTCTACTGCCCGCCCAATCGAGATGAAGCCCTTTTCAAGGGCTTCCCTACGATTTTCCCACCCCCGGCGCGTGCGCGCCGTTTCGTTTAAGTCCCTGCTGAATGCCGATGATGCTTAATACTAACACACCCGTCATTAACTTTAGATCTGTTGGAGCCAAACCTAAGCTGATGATAAAGGCAGCGACAAGTTGATAAATAATGGATCCTAGGATGGGGGCTAATAATTGTCGTGTAAGCGTCTGTGTTCCTAATATTACTTCACCTAACATTATTGAGGCTAGTGCTTGAACCAACACGCCAATGCCCATATTAACGTCTGCGAACTCTTGATATTGTGCCACTAAGGACCCTCCGACACCGCTGAAAGCGCTTGCAAGAGAGCTTGCGAGGAGACACATCTTTAACGGGGAGAATCCGTATAACTTACATAAAGTTGGATTCTCTCCTGATACTAGGAAGACAAGACCATGGTGGGTGTGAAGGTATGCCAATAATCCCAGTATGGGGAATGTAACAAACCCCAGTGCTATCACATAATTTAGGGGATGAAGCCCATCTTTAACAAACAAAGTTGCTGCATCAAATAACGGCAAGTTAGACGTTCCCATGACTCTGAGGTACACCGTAAACAACATGGTTAAAACGATGATGCCAGATAATAAGGGGTCAATCTTTAAAAGGTACGTGATATAACGGCTGAGGACGCCAACGAATCCGCATCCTGTGATGACACACAACAGGGTCAGGTAAAGTGGCAGCTTTAAGGTTAAACATAATCCCGTAATGGCGGCACCTAACGTAAACGTACCTTCGGGGGTAAGGTCAGCAGTGTTGAATAGTCGGAATGAGACCATAATGCCCATTGCAGGTAATGATAAGATCAACCCTTGCATGAGTGATAAGGGGATTAAATCGATAAATACGTTTAACATGTTAACCTCCGATCGATAACATGACATCAATCAGATCGTGATGTGTTAGGGTTGATTTTTCAGGTTTTGAATACGCTTTTACAATCTGTCCTTTGTGCAGGATTAAGATTCGATCTCCATAGTTTATGGCATCTTGCAGATTGTGGGTAATCATTACGCAGGTGATGTTGTGCTCTTTAATCATAGAGTGGGTTAGGTTCATGATACGCTTTGCTGTGTTTGGGTCAAGGGCAGAGGTATGTTCGTCTAACAGTAAAATTTTAGGGGGGTGTTGCAGCGCCATGATCAAACTTAGGGCTTGACGTTGCCCTCCAGATAAATCAGAGGCTTTGGTGTCTAGTTGATTCTCAAGCCCTAAGTTGCATAGGCTTAATTGATGCTTTATGTGACTAAAATCAGGGGCGCGCAGTTTGAAGCTGGCTTTTTGCGCTCTTAAAAATGCAAGCTCTATATTGTGTTGCACAGTAAACGTTGGAACTGTTCCAAGTAATGTGTTTTGAGAGACATAGGCAATAGTTTGTGCAAGATCTAATGAGGAAAATTCATTTAATGAGGTGTCACCTATGTTAATTACACCTTGCGTTGGTTGAATCTTTCCAAGTAATAGATTCATTAAGGTTGATTTTCCAGCCCCATTTGAACCTAAAAGATGGACAAACTCACCGTGCTCAATTGATAACGACAAATGATTGATAATAGTGCGGGAGCCATAGCCCGCACATACGTTTTTCAAGGTGATCATGACTATTGTCCAACATAGGTAACATTTGATGCTGGGTGTTCAGGCAGTTTGAGGCCTAATCGCCCAGCCACAGTTTTGCTGATGGTGCCATAATGATCTTTAGATTCCGGGTATTTAGGCTTTATGGTGTTGATGGGTGTATTGCTTATGATGGCTTGAATAATGTCAACCACAGTATGACCTAAATGCACATAGCTAACAGAACAACTGCCTAAGGCTTGGTGAGATATCACCGCGGCTTCATTAAAGTTAAATACCGGGATTTTTGCCTGATTTGCCTGTTGAATGATAACTGGAAGTGCCGGTTGAATCATATTGCTGGGGCCAATGTATAAGGCATCGATATTGCGAGCATTTGAACGAATACGATGGGGCAGGTCTTGTAGGCTGTCCACTGGAATAGGTATAATTTCAACATCGGTTGCAGCTGCTTGAAATGAGGCAACCAAGGCACGATCATTAGCCTCATTTTGAGAGTAAGGGATTCCGATACGTTTTATGGTAATCGCTGTATGTTTTATAAAGCTAATAATAGTTGCTGCATCTTGTTTGTCGGAAACTCCCGTAATATTGCCTTCAGCTTGATCGTGGGTAGAGATCAACTTGGCTTCTACTGGATCAGTGATTGCCGCAAATACAATAGGCATGTTGGTGCCGCGGAAAATCGTTTTAGCATGTTGTGCAACTGATGTGGTGATGGCGACAATCATATCAGGCTTTTTTGCTTTAAATGCTGTGAGCATTTTGGGGATTTGAGTCATATCAAAATTTACATGTTGAACATCAAACGTGACATCCAGACCTAAGTCTTTTGCCTTAGATTCAATACCATAAACAATATCTAATAAACTTTGATGAGGGCCTAAATTAGCAATGGCTACTTTAAAAGGTGTTGCAAAGATTGACGTTAATGTTAAAAGAACGTTAGAAACAATTAGAAGGCGACGAAACATAATATACTCCATTTAAATTAAATGCACGTAATACGGGGGAAACAAGAGAGTCTTGCCATCGCCACCATCGTAGAGTGTTAAATAATTTAAACCGAGTCATCTTATAGCTTTACGTTAATCCAGTTGAGAATATACGCCTTCAAAGGTTAACGCAAGCTTAATTTGAAAAATGTACAAGTTCAATACATATGAGACGACTAGGCAGCCACCGGATGGTATAACTTAATGTACTGCATAGGGGTTAATCTTTTCAAGTTAAAATGGGGTCTGAAGGTGTT
>CAZMBF010000113.1:0-3779 GCA_964564365.1 uncultured Alphaproteobacteria bacterium | reverse complement strand
CGTTTTTAGATATTACGACGAATAACTTAGGAAAACGGATGTTATATGATCACATATCTCATCCGTTGTCTAACATCCAGAAGATCAATGAGCGTTTAGATTGTGTTGCCTTTTATGTAGCCTATTCGGATGTTCGACGCAGTTTGCGAGATCTTTTAAAGAAGGTGCCTGATGTTGAGCGCTCGTTGTCTAGATTAAGCGTTGGCAGAGGTTCTCCGCGAGATCTAGATGCTATTCGCAACCTTTTAAAGATTATCCCAGACATTAAAACATTACATTTGCATCACGCTGACTTACCGATCATTTTGACGAGGTCTCTTCATTTTTTGAAGAACATGGATGAGTTGAAAGACGAATTGAACAGAGCCGTGTTTGATGAGGGGTTGCCAGTCTTAGCCAGAGATGGGGGCTTTATTCGCAATGGGTATTCCCCTCAGTTAGATGAGTACTTGCGGCTGCGGGATCATGGAAAAGAACTGCTCGATCAATTGCAAGTGCGTTATGCAACTGAAACTGCGATTCCTGTATTAAAGATAAAATACAATCAGGTTATTGGGTATTATATAGAGGTCACGCAGACCCATAAAGACAAAATCCCCGATTGGTTTATATTGCGACAAACGTTGGTGAATGGGCAACGGTATGTAACTCAAGAATTGGTTGAGCTGCAAGAAAAGATCTTATCAGCATCTGCAAAAGCGTTGGAACGTGAACAAGAGATTTTTTGCGAATTGGTACATCGTGTGGTGGAAGAAGCCGATACGTTATCGCTTATCGCAAAAGCGATTGCCTGGTTAGATGTGGCAGCATCCCATGCAGAGCTGGCAAAGCAACATAAGCTCATTCGTCCCGTTATCGATGATTCTGATACATTTATTGTTGAAGAGGGGCGGCATCCGATTGTTGAAGAAGCCTTAACATTTCAGCATCAAGTCTTTGTTCCAAATGAGTGTAATTTAAGCAAAGGTCAGTCCATTTGGTTGATGACTGGTCCTAATATGGCGGGTAAAAGCACCTTTTTAAGGCAAAACGCACTCTTGATTGTGATGTCGCATATTGGATGTTTTGTGCCGGCTCATAAGGCGCACATCGGGCGTGTTGATCGTTTGTTCAGCCGAATCGGTGCGTCTGACGATCTGGCAAGCGGTAAATCAACGTTTATGGTGGAGATGATTGAGACTGCTGCCATCTTAAATCAAGCAACAGAATCATCCTTTGTCATTTTAGATGAAATTGGACGAGGGACAGCCACTTATGATGGGATGTCGATTGCCCATGCAACGGTGGAGCATTTACATAATGTCAACAGGTGTCGGACATTATTCGCAACTCATTATCACGAATTGACATTATTAGAAAAAGAGTTATCAAACATTGCATGTTATACCATGTCGATTCAGGAATGGAATGACACCATTATCTTTAAACACAAAGTTGTTGAAGGCTGTGCAGATCGATCATATGGTATCCACGTTGCAGAACTTGCGGGTTTCCCGCGTGAGGCATTGCACCGTGCAGAAGAAATTCTACAACAGCTTGAAGCTCAACAGTATTCTGGAGAGAAAACATCGTTAATAAAACCAGCTGCTCCGAGAAAAAGAGTATCTGAAGTAGATAAGTTTTTGAAAGATGTGAACCCAGATCAGTTAAGCCCAAAAGAAGCATTAGACATGCTGTATAAATTAAAACAAGTTACTAAGAATGGAGATAATTAAATGGGGTTAATACGTTCCCTGATTACAATTAGCGGGAACACGGTCATAAGCCGTATTTTAGGTTTTTTGCGAGACCGATTAGTTTATTCAGTTTTAGGTCTAACGCCGATGGGGGATGCGTTTTCCATTTGTGTGAAGGCTCCAGCACTCTTTCGACGCTTGTTTGCAGAAGGCGCCTTTAATGCGGCCTTTATTCCTACATTTTCAGGCGTATACTCTGATAAGGGCGTGAATGACGCAAAGATATTTGCCGAGAAGGCCTTTACTTTGTTATGTATGGTGTTGGTCGTTTTGGTTGTTATCATTGAATTGTTCATGCCAACGTTGATTGGCCTAATTGCGGGTGGACTGAAATCAAAACCCGAAGCCTTTCAATATGCCGTAGAATATACGCGTATTACGTTTCCCTATATTCTGTTTATCTCATTGACGGCTTTATTGGGGGGGGTTTTAAACTCTATGGATCGATTTGGTGCGGCTGCGGCGACACAAATTATCGCGAACATTGTCGTAATTACTTATTTCGTATTCTTTTATGAAACGACCGAAACTCCGGGACATGCTGCGGCATGGGGGTCGGTGTTATCTGGGTTTCTTCAATTAATCTGGTTGCACTGGGTATGTGCGCGTCAATCAGGTATGCGAATTGGGTTTCGCAAACCTACGATTACTCCCGAGATGCGACAAATGTTTCGTTTGTTTATTCCAGGATTGATTGGGTCTGGAATTGTGCAATTGAACTTGTTTATGAATATGGCAATTGGGTCTCACCTTCATACAGGTGGGCTGACAGCATTGCATATTGCAGACCGTGTGAATCAATTGCCGCTTAGCTTGATCGGAGTGGCCATGGGAACCGTATTGTTGCCGTTGTTGTATCGTCAGTTAAAAGCAGGCGAAATGGACGAAGCTATTAACACTCAAAATCGTGCATTGGAATTAACATTATTATTAACCTTTCCCGCGGCCGTTACATTGATGATTTATGCAGATTCATTTATTGCAACGTTGTTTATGGATAAGAATTTTGGCATTCATGAAGTCATCAAGACGGCACCAGCATTGGTTGCATATTCAACAGGGTTGCCAGCATATGTGTTCTTAAAAGTAGTAAGTGCAAGCTTCTTTGCGCATAAAGACACGAAAACTCCGATGTATGTAGCTGGCGTATGCTTCTTTTTAAATGCTATATTATCCGCAATCTCAATTGGTTTGTTTAATCATATCGAGATGGGACATGTGGGGATTGCGGCTTCATTATCCATTTCATCTTGGTTAAACGTGTTTTTCCTTGGATGGATTGCGTATCGCCGTAAGATGTTAAAGCTGGATTCTGGCTTTTATAGAACCACATTTTTAGGAATGGTTGCGTGCGGTATCATGGCAGTAGTGATCTTTTTTGTGGAGCCGTACTTTCAAGCCTATATGTTTTATGAACCCGTATATATTAAAATTGCTGCCTTAATAGCATTAATTGTTGTGGGTGTAATAACTTTCTTTATCCCCGCGCATTTTATGGGTATATTGAAAATTCAGGATATCAAGGTTAACACATTAGGAGGGAGATCAAAATGAGTTTAGGCCGAAATATTAGCATTATTGGGTTTCATACTACGTTAGGACGATTTTTGGGGTATTTAAGAGATACTCTAGTGATAGGGGCTCTTGGGGCGACAGCACTTACTGACGCCCTTTTTTTATCAGCAAAGATAGCCTCGCTGTTTCGTCGTTTATTTGTAGAGGGAGCATTTAATGCTTCATTTATTCCCATATTTGGGTCGTTAAAAGAAAAAGAAGGCATTCGAAAAGCGACATCATTTGCAGAGCAATCATTAGTGTGGATGTTGCTGATCATTGGGATAATTACCTTAGGGATATTAACCTTTACAGATTCCTTTGTGTCGATCATAGCTGCAGGGTTTAGGGATGACCCCGAAAAATTGCAGTGGACGATAGAGTTAACACGTATCGTCTTTCCGTTTATTTTGATTATCTGCTTAACAGCAGTACTGGGGTCAGTGTTAAACGCGATGCATAACTATGTACAAACAGCAGCCAGTCAGA
>CAZMBF010000112.1:0-3790 GCA_964564365.1 uncultured Alphaproteobacteria bacterium | reverse complement strand
AATAACCAGCATATTACTCTCACTTGACGAATTATTGGTATGGTCACGTTGGATTGAAAAGACAGAACGCCTTTTTTCAGAACATAGTCACTAAAAGACTTTGACTGCTCTAATGCTAATATTGATAACTTATCAACGTCACCCCAACATCCTAAACACATATAAAGACCCATAATTTCGAACGCACCGCTTCCAGTATACTTTTTGGCCGCAAGTTCTTCTTTTAGCTTTAAAATCAACGCAGCTCGTAATTTAGAGTTAGGATGCTTCATTGGCCAAAAGATCGATGGGTATTTATTCTCAATGTGGGCTAGAAAAAGCCCGATCAAGACGTCAGAACCCTTAAGTTGATTTGCGACAGCTAATATTCTTGGCGTTATTCTTCTCAGATCACTATCAGAAAGCTTAACCCAGCACATACATTGTCTATATTGCTCATTACGATCTTCTAAAAATTGTGCAACACATTCACACGCGCCATTTAGTATTCTTCGCCCCAAGTTATCTGAAATCTCATCCGGAGTTTTGTCCGGCAAAAACAATCCCAAAAATTCTTTCTGTAATGAAGTTAGATTTGAATCTCTTTGTATAGTGTTTTGCATATTTGAACTTAAAGCTGCAACCGCTTCTTGATCTAACAATACTTGAACAAACCCCGTTAACAATCGCTTATAGTCATCAAAGGTAAACGAGCTCACCCCCTTCTTACCCCATTGGAGCATCTTTCGAAGATTTTCAACGTCCTGATTTTGGGGTATTCCAAACAACGCAATCAATAGCCCACCATTATTTTTCCACTCCCTAAGCTCTCTCAGCCGACGACTAGATTCATAACCACCCTTAAAATTCACCTGCGCCAAGCTGATCATTGTTAGCACATCACAAAATTCGATAACAAGCGTCCACTCATGCCAATTCAGCGCCGCCGCACTCTGCCCATGAGCTGAAAGATACCCACTCAGAGATTCATCTCCAAGAGCCTGATTCGCACCATAACTTCTAACTATGTTTACGAACAGCCCAATTAAAATGAATAATTTTACGAGATGCTTCATATTTTGTAACTCCTAATTTTAAAGTAGTTATAGACTCGCATCGACTAATTGTCAAATTACTCCTGCGTTTTGACAGCGCCGGTTATAATTTCAGAAGATCTTGATTGGCAACACGAGACAGCTGAAGAAGAATCAAAGGCAGGAACACCACTAACGCCAGCTTCGGCAATGTAAAGCAATCGATGTAGGCGCTTCCAATTCTTAAAGCCCATTATTCTCTTAAAGTATTGAGCACTCGTTATTGCCAACACTGCAAAAAGGGCACGCTGATTATTATCACCCTTATAAGCTCGGGGTTGCTGGCAGCCCTTAACCAAGCTATGTATTTCTTCATATTACTCATTCACTACCTGAGGTGGAGGCGGCCCCTCATACCCCAAGGGTTGTCTAACACTTCGCTTAAGTGGACGACGATAACAATCAACACCACCTAAGGTAGGATAACAATACATACCGCTCTCTTCAAGGTGCACGTCTGGGTCTTTCCACTCCTTGTCACTGCACCCATACAGAAACAGACCCATCACCCAAAAACCTACTTGTTTCATTCAACTCCTCGTATACAAGCATCTTAGATGTTGAATGTTAAAAGTCCGTTAACTGCTTTTTTGAATCCAACTTATCAATAACGCATCAAAAGCTTCAGACTCTTCAAACTGAGGCGTATGCACACTATTTTCAAAAATTTAAGGGTAAGATCCGCTGGGGAATTCAGACACCCATCCCACAAATGAGGTGGATTAAAATAATCGTGTCGACCCAAAGCCAAGAAAACAGGGCATTTTATCTCGCTTAAAGCCTTGTTCACATTATACTCTGAAAACATATCACCCCAAATTACCCCTGCGCCCACGGGATTTACGTCAACACCCTCCCATAAAGAGGCTGCATCAAACTCATAGTCAAACCACAGCTTTGGCCCAAACGCCAACATTCTTGCAACGAAGGAAAGATCCGTTGATATTGAAAACCGCTCCATCGTCAACGCAAACGCACGTTTACGCTCTGGTGAGGCCGTTTGATCAAAGTACGCATCTGCTGCTTGATAAAGCCCCCCACCCACGATGGGACTTGACCCAATCAACACCAGATGGCTGACATTGCCAGGGTATCGCCTTGCATACTCAAGCGCCATAAATGCATGAATAGAATGTCCTATCACAACCATTTTATCTAGATTTAATGTAGCGCAAATAGTTTCAAAGTCATCAATTAACTTATCTAATTCAAAATCCGACTCTTGCGATACTTTATCAGTTGTGGCAAAGCCGCGATGTTCACACAACGCTATCTTTAGATGTTTCCTTAAGTTTTGCGAAAACACTCTTGAATAATAAGTCGAACTCCCAATTACAAGAGTTGGAACTCCACACCCCTCAACGACATATGAAAGCTTATATCCTGCGATTTCTTTAATGTTGGGTGCCGTCAATTTTTTCACCTGAATTTACTTATTGCTAATAATTATATATTATCATACCTTCAGTGAGGAGATCATGTTTATAGCATTTATTCTAACAACCCTAGTCGTTGGGTGCTTTTTTTTCTACAAACGTTGGATTAATCTGACGCACTGGAATTCAACCCATTGGAATCCAGCAACAAAAGCATTTTATCATTACTGGAAACCCGACCACAAAATAATCACTCTAAAAGTATTGTGGAAATTCATAACCGCACCAAAAGTAAAGTGGCCATTAAAAGTTATTCCCCACGCCTGCTCCATCGTTCCAACCTCTGAGGCATTGCGGATTACCAATATTGGGCACGCGACCTTTTTAATTCAAGCATGTGGCGTAAATATCATCACAGACCCCGTATTTTCAACTCACGCGGGTCCGTTTGGAAAACTTGGCCCAAAACGCATCATTGACCCCGCTATTTCGATCGATGATCTTCCGCCTATTGATATCGCGTTTATTTCCCATAACCACTATGATCATTTGGATAAAATTTCGGTTAAACGCCTTAATTTACATAAAAACATAACATTTGTTGTTCCATTAGGCGTCAAACAGACCCTGCTCAGATGGGGCATAACCCAACCCATCATAGAACTGGATTGGTGGCAATCGCATCAAATCAATGCTGTAAAGATTATAGGCACGCCTGCACAACACTGGTCGCGTCGCGGTATGTGGGATATTAATAAAACGCTTTGGATGGGCGGGATATTCGAAACACCCAACCACACCATATTTTTTGCCGGAGACACTGGCCTAGGCTCGCACTTTACTGATATCGCAACCAATTTCCCAAAAATTGATGTGGGCTTACTCCCCATTGGCAGCTATAAACCACGGGAAGTCATGAAACACCAACACATGAGTCCAACTGACGCAGTAGATGCTCATAAAATGCTTAATTCCAAAACATTAATTCCCATCCATTACGATGTGTTCCCCCTAGGAAAAGAGGCATTCTTAGCGGCAGAAGAAGAACTAATTGATGCTGCAAAAGTACAGGGTGTGCATGACACTCAACTTCAAATATTGAAAGTTGGGCAGCATCACGAATGGTAGGCTTTATTTAGCATCCCACAGATTTCATGATCACGCTATTTAAGAAACATAGGCTCCTTCGCTACGCTACGGAGACATTTCACTGCCCGCCCAACCTGAATGAAGCCCTTTATGCGGAACTGTCTACGGAGTTGTGTGAATTTCTGGAAGGGATATATCTGGAAGGAAAATACGATGAGAAAAGGTAAAGAGAAGACGGCGGTAGAAAAAGCA
>CAZMBF010000111.1:0-3793 GCA_964564365.1 uncultured Alphaproteobacteria bacterium | reverse complement strand
TGTGGCACCTCTGATCCAACTGTGGTAGACGCGGCCAAAGATGTTCTTGGTGTTGAATCAGAGAATCCATCTCAGCAAAAACCTTTGGATTTCGTTATGAAGGATTATCTTGTAGACGCAGAATCCAACAAGATATCTCTCGTACATATACCCGAGCAACTAAGTGTAGTTAAAGAATCCTCAGAGAAGGACCCTAATTTAGAGGCAGAGATGTGGCTAAAGACTGTGACTTCAATAACTGCGATTGAAGCACCTGTTTCTGATACTGCTGTTCAAGTGCAGGAAGGTGAATCTGGTAATGTTCTAGAAACCGAGGCTAAGCAACAAATCGCATGCTCGGTTATAGAGCTTAAAGATACTCTTTTGCCTAAAGAGGTAAAACGCTATCAATATCATTGAATCCAGAAGCCTTAGGTCAAGTGAATGTTGAACTGGTTTCAGATGAGGCCGGTAAGATTCAAGTCAATCTTGCTGTGTTAAAAGTTGAAACGTTTGAGACGTTACAACAAGACTTTGCACAGTTAAAAACCATTTTGAATGAGATTGGCATTGAAGATGGAAATGTAAGTCTTCAGCTGGCATCGGGTGGGGAAGACCATCGCCATCAAAAAGAAGAATATGTGTCATGGGAGGATCGGGAAAGTATGTTGGTGAGACAGCCTAATATAGCATCGATACCAGTAGAAAAAATACAAACTTATTCCGAGCGTAAAAATTTAAAACGCTTGGATATTCAGGCATAAACAGGGAGATAAAAATGGTTGGAGTAATGTCAGCAACATCAGGATCTGCGGCAAATGGTAAAACGACGTTACCATTAAACAAAGAGCAACAAGCAGAACAAGATGCTGCGTTGGAACAACAACATTTTAACAAAGTGATGGAATCTCACCGTTCGCATAGCGATTTTAAGGCGAGTGAGGTTTCCGGTGATTCGATGAAAAGTTTGTTTACAGACCCAGACAAGATGTTGAAGTTATGGTTGATGAATGAAACAAAACCAAATCCCTTTGCGCAAGAACAAAAAGATCCCATGGAGACCTTTGGAAAATTTTTGCAATCCATGTTGATGCAAACTCAAACAGATTCATTAAATCGACTCAAAGACACTATGGAACGGAGCAATAAGTATTCTGCCAGCGTATTAATGGGGCAGATGGTTGAAATTGAATCAGATAAGCTAAATATTGATCCAGGCAGAAAAATCTTTAAGAACTTTATAGTACCTGAAGAAGCAAATGCGTACGAGGTAGAGATCAAGAACTCATCCGACGAAACGGTATACAGAAAAACGGCTTATAATATTGGCGCTGGGATCAATCAATTTTCTTGGGATGGTGCGGATAACGACGGAAAAACACTTTCTGTAGGGGCGTATAAAGTTACCATTAACTTACTTCAAAACAAAGCTGATGAGGCAGGAAACCTAAAGTTGCATCCTTTGCATCTTGCAGTGGATTTGGACGGCAAAGCCATTGAAAATAACTTAGAAGTGCTTTCAGCGGTTGATCGTGACGTTCAATTCTCATACGAAATGCCGGAAGGATTACCAGATCTAGAGTGTGCATCCGTATGGATTTCTAACTCAAAGGGGAGTGTGGTTCATAAGGGGGAGATTGATGTTAAGGGAGGTGCTAAGGGCGTATATAGTTGGAATTGTTTAGATAAGTCGGGCCATAGGGTGCCAGAGGATGTGTATTCTATCGAAATGTATCTAAAGGATGGTCAACGAAAAATCATCTCAACAGATCAAAATGCAATTATTCGCGTAACAGGAAAAGTTCAAGGGGTTGAAGTGAATGACACTGGAGAACCGAACTTAGTTACTTCAAGAATAAAAGCCCCACTATCGACAGTAAAACGAATTATTAGTGAAAACGGATTATAATAAAAAGGAGATAATAAATGAGTATCGTAACAGCACAATCAGGAGTAAAAGCGGCGCAGGTGGCCATGGGTGTGGCCGTTGAAAACGTGGTGAGTGCCCAAAACGTTGGTGGTAAAGCGGCTGCTGTAGACTTTTCAGCAACAGTGACGTCCAGCACATCTGGAACGTACTCACCAGGAGCGGTGAGCACAATAGTTTCTCGTAACGTTTCAGAGCAAGGCATTTTAAAAACAACTGGTATTGCTACGCATATTGCGATTACAGGTGTAAATGGATTCGTGATTACCAAAAACTCTCTATCGCAGGGGGATGGACAGTTTGGATTGAAACGTGGAGGTGCATTTAGTCGAAATCAACAAGGATATTTGGAAGATAAGGGCGTATATTTAATGGGCTGGCCAGTGGGTGCGAACGGTGCGATTAAACCTGGTATTAACAAAGAAGTATTAGACGACTTGGTACCAATCCAAGTTAACCAAGTTGCAGGTGTTGTTCGCCAAACTACAGAAGTTGAATTTAGCGGAAACTTATCATCTGGGGCTGCGACTCCTGTTGGAGGATCGTTCACTAAAACACAGCGTATTTTTGACAGTATGGGAACACCACATAACCTAATATTTAAGTTTACACGCTTGCCAGCAGGTGCTGATTCTGATAACCAATTCAATATTCAACTGAAGTTACCCTTGATGGTGGGTCTGTTAAACGTGCTGATGCCTCTGGATCAGCTATAGACTCAACAGGAACCCCCATGATTGTAACATTTAACCAAAGCGGACAAATGAACTTATGTGATTATGGCCAAGCAACGGAAGCCAATACTCCGCCTGTGTTGTATGTTGAATGGACCGATACAGAGATTAACTCCTCTCCATTGAGTGTAAATTTTAACTTAGGAAGAGGTAAAGGAGCTACACCCACTACGTGGACGGGAACTCCAGAACCTCTAGCTGAAGGTAACTTGACTTCTTATGATGGAAGTTCACTGATCACATATAGTCAACAAGACGGATTGGGGTATGGTCGTTTTGAAAACATTCGTATTGAAGAAGATGGAACCGTGAGTGCCTTGTTTAGTAATGGGCGAAGTGTTGCGATTGCTCGTTTGGCGATGGGGACTGTTGCAAGCCCTAACGACTTAGAATTCGTAACTGGAAACATCTTTTATGAAACCCGCAAATCAGGTTCAATCGTGTTGGGACAAGCAGGCGAGAACGGACTTGGAAAAATCAAGTCGGGTGCATTAGAAAGTTCTACGGTATCATTGGACCAAGAATTTGGTAAGATTATGGAATTAAAAATCTATCACCAAGGATGTTTGATGGGAATGAAACAAGCAGATCGACTGGCAGAAGAATTGATGCAGATTATGAAGTAATCATCATCAATAATGGGACTGGGGGTGCCCCATTGTTAGGACCACGAGGGAGAGAAAACTCCCGTTTTTTAGGGTGTCAATTAACCAACTGTAGCGGCCGATAATTCAGCAAACTTCTGAGGCGTTTGATATCCTAAACTGCTATGAGGACGATGAGAGTTATAGGGACAGTCCCAAGATTTGTGGGTGTGCCGTAGGAAAGCTACGGGAGAGATGGTAGAAGGTCTACCGGAGTCGGCTACTAGAAGCAGGCTTTAAACGTAACTAATGGTATGGACCAGCTTTAAGAAGAGCGTTAGATGAAGTAATCTAATGAAGGTTCAAACTTAAAAGAGGAGTACATATCATGAGTGTAAGTGTCATCGGTATTGATGTTGACCTTGCCCCCTGAGTACCTCCAGCTAGGTGAGAGAGTATTATCAACAATATGCTTCAATGTAACTTAAGAGGCAACATTTAACACAGGGGTTACCCCCACAACTGTTGAAAGTGACTAGAAGAAGTGTTTAACAGCATCAAAGTTGCCC
>CAZMBF010000110.1:0-3798 GCA_964564365.1 uncultured Alphaproteobacteria bacterium | reverse complement strand
ACGTTTTCGTATACGGAAACTTCGCCGACTTAATGCTGAGCTCACAGCGCTTTTCACGCCGGTTACCCAACTCCTCCTGGCAGAGCTTTTCTAAAAACACATCATACGACCATTGGTGTCGAGCTGCCTCTTGTAACCACATATCCAATTGCTGTCCAATGCTAACTAACTTTAACTCTTTCAAGTCATCTTCAAGCATGGCGGACCTCCTGTGCTGTCGACACACGTTCTGCGGACTGCATGACCTGATCATAGACGGCTAAATTACGAACCATTACATCCTCCGGCTGTTCGATCCAATAGGGATCATAAAGAGGTCGTTTTATTTGGCTTTTCCCAGGCGCCCTTTGAATAAGCCCCTCATAATGTTTCAGACAGATAGACTGCTGATGTTTCCCTTGTCTAACCTCATGCTGCGCGATCGTCTTCCCGTCACAGATCATACTTAACTGTCCGTACTCCAGTAGAAGATCGACACAGCGCCCAACATACTGCCAAGGAACAGAATAGCGATTGGTTTCAAAGCTGACCATCCCATCCTGGCTCACCTTGCGTTGTACACTTGGCGTATACACGTACGGCAAACACCCTTTGAGAGACTGCAAGCCCTCTCCAGAAAATCGATCCATGGGACGCTCATGGAGTGTGCCGTGAATACGAACATCTGCAACCTCTATGATCCATTTCAGTAGCTCTGCATTCAGGTGATCTAAATCTCTAAACCGTCGACCGGGCAAGAAGTTATTTTTAACGTACTTCACTCCCGATTCAATCTTTCCCTTAGTTTGTGGACGATAGGGAGCACAAAATCTAGGGCTAAAGCCGTAATGCTCTGCAAAGTCTTTAAACTGGGAGTTCAAAATTAATTCACCTGTTTGCCGACTGTGTACCGTAATCATCGTTTTGGGGTTATCATACAAAATCTCGGCGGTCATCCCTCCAAACCAACTAAAAGCCTCCTCATGACCATTAACCAAATTGGGTAGACGTTCATGCAAATACGCTTTTACAAACATTCGTCGAGAATACCCTAATACCAAACCAAAGAAATGGATTTTAGTCAGTTTGTCGCCCAACCAGACCCAGTCGCTGCCCCAATCCACCTGGCTTTGTTCCCCAGGTTCTGTTTCGTATCGAACGCAGGCCTTTGTTTTGACTTGACGAAGGGGACGCACAAAGGATTTTACGGTTTCGTAGGATCCTTGATATCCTCTTAATTTTAATTCTCGAAACAAGATGCTCGCATTGTACTTAACTTCTGCTACTCGATGCAAAAGCCACTCTTCGTGCCCTGCCAACCGTCTTTCTTCGGTAGGGATAGGTCGTGTATACGCAACCCATTCTTCTTTTTTAAGATGGCGCCTGACGGTCTTAATGTTTATTCCAAGTAATCGGGCGATGGCTCGCTTGGGTGTTCCTCGTATATACAGTTCCTTGATACTGCTATGTTGTCCCGGTGTTATCATCTCAATCTCCAGCGCCTTTTGCTGGAGTCTATTTTCGTCGCTTTCCTTACTTTTTAACATCTTTTCCTCCTGAGGGTTAGGTGGGTGCTTTTTCAGCTGCCACTCAGGGGTACTTTTGCATTACCATTGACAAATCATACGAACCCTTTACAGAGACATATTTAGCAAACGCTGTTCAATGACAAATAGTGTCAAAATATACCTACGCCCCTGATCCAAGAAAGCCTGAGGAAAAAGAAAGCAAAATACATCCTCGAACACCACAACAGCATTTTATAAATGCTATTCATTTTACAGCTACAATTTTAAAACTCCTTCTTGAAAAGAACTTTGATCAAATATTAGCGAAAAGACATGACACGATCTGTAAGTTAGTTGCGGATTTTTGGGAGGGAGCATCACCAGACGTTCCTGAAAAAGGAGAATCAGCGAGTTTTAAAACGTTTGTCAAAAACAATAAAGCGACCTTGATTAAAGCGGCGATACAAAGGATTAAAACTTCCGCTGAAAAGCTTGACGAGACTCAGAGAGCAGAGTTTCATAGTTTATTAGAGTATATAAATGTATGTATGTTTCCTGAAGAGAACCTCCCTACATTAGAAGCGTGTAAAACATTCTGGGGTGAAATTAAAAATTTAAATTTAACATGTGATAACCCAGATTCTTCTTCTGGAGGTCAGATTTTAGTTGCGGAAAGATTGAAAAAATACGCAACAGGAAAAAATCATACTGAATTGCTTTTAGTTAAATACCTCAGAGCCAACCCACACATGCTTACAAACGCGTTAGAAGCTCAAGTAGTGCCAGATGCTGGAGCAACGGAGGATTTTAACCCATTATTTTTAGGATATGTCATCGATAGTTTTTCGTGGATAGATGTGTGTAGTAGTTGTGCTTCTTTTTTACATAGTACTGACGTATGGAAAGATGCACTGCAGGATACAGTGCAAAAAGGATATAGGGTTATTATCAACCCTTTAGATAGTGTGTTCAGATTTGTGAGTCAGCATGCATATGATGGTGCACCTCTTGATCTGAGGGATGCGGGGGGTGGTTCTGATTATTTAAAACGAGGTTGGGACTTTCGTTTTTTAAGTAAGGAACGAATTGCACTCAACACACGATCCAGTCTGGAAGACTCAATAAAAACGCGAGACCAAACGATTGAGCGGGTACAAAGCCGCTTAATGAGCAAAGCATTATCAGAACCTTTTAATTTTTGGAGAACTAATACAGTTGTCTTGGATTTGATCATCAATCAATCTAAAACCAATGAGTTCTTTCGCAATGCTCTAATCGCCTTACACTTGAAACATCCGGATCAAAAGAGTGTGAGGCTTGGGTTGGCATATAGAGAAGAATCAAATCGTTTAGCGCTTTTACAAAGCATTGTGGAAGAGGAATTAGTGTGGTCCGAAGATGAAAAACCTTTGTTACAGAGCTTTTATGAGTCATCACGAGAGCGATATCCGCTTTCAAGGTGGCCACAAGAATATTCAAAAGTTTACTATGGAGGAGCCTTATTAAAAAAGATTGATGAATGTTTAGAACAAAAAGACTATTCACAAGCAAAATCCTTACTCCTCCGATTTGCTAGGCATTGTCTCGTTTATTTTGAAAATGATACGCAGGACAAACTAGACTTTAATGAAGCAGTAACTAAGATTATTCAATATTGGCAAGGGTATTGGAGATCTGGAGGAAGAAACGAGTCATATTATACGCCAGAAGAGGTTGATAAACCTAATATGGTGGCAATTATTCACCTGCTTTGGAAGCTCGCATATAAAAAAGATTATGCAGATATTCTAAATTCAGAGGAACGTGAAAATCTTGTAGAAAAATTAAAGTGTCTTACACAACCGAAATGGGTGAAAGACTTATTAGCACCCAAAGCAAAAGAGACTAAAGATGCGGATGAACTAGATGAAGCGGCTTAACCCACATTTAAAAGTTTGTGGCTGTCCCAGATAACGGATTACAAACAACCAAAGCCACTAACTTAATGATGATAAGGGATATTTCTTGCATCAATACACGCTGATTTAGAAGGTTATTTATTGATTCAATGCCTACCGTTCAAATCCCCGAGAGAGATCTTTTTGAGCCTGTTGCTGTTGGACTTTTAGCGCTTCGGGCTTGAGGGCTTTTAGATGCTCGCAGGTGCCGTGTTCAAAGGAATCTACGCGATTCCATAAGGCTTTGTCTTTAAAGAGTTCGTTTTTATAGTCATCTAGTGTTTCTTTGAATCGATATTCACTGCGGTCATCTCCCAGCTTCTGACAGTTAGCGATGTGACGCTCATGGATGCGAATGAACTTGTCCGCTTCAA
>CAZMBF010000109.1:0-3933 GCA_964564365.1 uncultured Alphaproteobacteria bacterium | reverse complement strand
TGAATAATCCAGCTGATATTATTAATGTTGTTATTGAAGAATTAGTGAGCAAGCAATTTGAGCTGCCAGCGTTCAATACGCTGGATCGACTGGTGAGGCATGTGAGAGCTAAAGTTAATCAAGATATTTTTCAAAGGGTTCTTCAACAGCTTCAAGCTGATCATCTCTTAGAAAAGTTGAATCGTCTATTAATTGTCGCAAAAGAAGAGTCTTATTCTGATTATCAAAAACTAAAAGATCCACCAAAAGCACCCACCATTACACAGTTTAGAGAATACCTTGCTTATTATCATTGGCTAATGAGCTTTGGATCTATGGAGCCTTATTTACAGGGCATTACGAAAGTTAAACTGAAACAATTTGCCGAAGAGGCAAAATCACTTGATGTTGATAATCTTAAAGATTTGTCTATAAACAAAAAACATATGATGATCACGAGCTTGCTTTATCGTGCGCAACAGGTCGCAAAGGATGCTTTGGGAATCTTTGTATGTAAAACTATATTTGGAACCCATAAGCGGGCAAAGAGGAAACTAGAAGTTTTAAAAGAAAACCTTACAGAGCAAACACAAGACCTTGCAAAACTAATGCTGAGTATTGTTGAGGATTACAAGGAAACTCCCAACCAAGATAAAGCTTTTGCTTTGAGGTTTAAACAAAAAATAGAAGATCTAGGTGGTTTTGATGAAATAGAAGCTTTGTGTCAGAAGCTTATTCTTTACAATAGCAAAAATCATATCCCCTTCTTGTGGGAACATTTTAAATCTAAACGATCAGCCTTGTTTGGTTTTTTAAGCGCCCTTGAACTTCACTCAAGTACACGCAATAAAGACATTCTTCATGTTTTAAACTTTATCATCACCCATCAACAAAGGCGTTCAGATCTTTTAGATCTTGATGAACAGATCAATCTCGACTTTCTTTCAGAGAAATGGAAGAACTGTGTTTTTGTTGGCAAACCAGAAGATAAAACAGTGAGCCGGAGGTACCTTGAGCTGTGTGCGTTTAGTTATCTTGTTAACGAATTAAGATCAGGAGATCTGTTCATTGCTGGAGCCGATGCCTTTTCTGATTATCGTCATCATTTGTTAAGCTTAGAGGAATGCGATCTGTTGATGGCAGACTATCTCAACGAACTAGGATTTCCAAGAACTGCGGAAGAGTTTGTAACAGTTTTGCGAAACGATTTTGTGAAAAACATAAAGAAGGTTGATCAACAATATCCGAAGCTGACAGATTTTTTTATAGGAGAAGACGGCGTTCCAGTCATTAAAAAAACACCCACCCTAAAACCAACAAAACACACTCTGAAGTTGGTTGAAAAAATCCACAACAACATGCCAGAACGTAGTTTATTAGATGTCTTATGTTTAACTCACCACCTTACCGGGTGGGCGTATGAGTTTGGTCATATATCCGGTGCTAACTCACGCTTAGATCACCCTGAAGAGCGCTATATTTTAAATGTCTTTTGCCAGGGTACGGGTATGGGAGCTACACAAGGAGCTAAGCATATTAAAAATAGCAATATCAGTCCACATATGTTGTCATGGATCAACCGCCGTCACGTCACGACTAAGCAATTGGACAAAGCAAAAGACAAACTCATTAATTATTCCCAGTTGTTTTTATTAACTACGGCGTGGGGAGATGGTAAAAGATGCGCTGCAGATGGTACACTACGCAATATTTATGAAGATAATCTCGTGGCTGAATCGCATATTCGCTATCAACTTAAGGGTGGGGTTGCGTATAATCATATAGCAGATACGTACGTTGCCTTGTTCTCAACGTTTATTCCGTGTGGAGTCTGGGAAGCCGTGGAAATTATCGAAGCACTTTTAAAAAATGAATCAGCGATAAGACCAGAGATCCTGCATGCTGATACACAAGGTCAATCAACCGTAGTTTTTGCTTTGTGTTATCTGTTGGGCATTAAACTCATGCCCCGCATTAGAAACTGGAAAGATTTAACCTTCTTTCGTCCAAGCAAAGAAAGATATAATAATATTGATGCGCTATTTAAAGATGAGATTGATTGGGTCTTGATTAAAACGCACTGGAAAGACTTACTGCAAGTAGTATTATCGATCAAACAAGGAAAAATCTCAACTTCTTTTCTGCTTAGAAAATTAACAACGTATAGCCGCAAAAATCGCCTGTATCTGGCTTTTCAAGAGCTTGGGAGAGTTATCCGCACACAGTTTCTGCTGGAATACATTTCGAATGTACGCTTAAGAGAAATTATTACCGCTAGCACGAATAAGGTTGAAGCTTATAATGCGTTGAGTGACTGGATATTATTTGGATCAAAGGTCATAGTCGCCAGTAATGATCCAGACGAAATGGAAAAAGCTGTTAAGTACAATGCGCTCATTGCAAATTGTATTGTACTCCAGAACATTATTGATTACAGTTATATCATTCATCAGCTCCAGCAAGAAGGATACGACATCGTCAAAGAAGACGTAGCGAGAATCAGCCCGTATCTGACAGAACATCTCAAGCGATTTGGTGATTATGTTCTTGATATGCAGACATTGCCTGAAAATATAGAAATGATAAAAAACGCTCGTTTATTTTAAAAATAAAACACAATGTTGGAATCAATAGTTGCTTACAGAAAGTCTCTGAACCTGTGAATGTTAAATGGGTTCGCCAAAGAATAAATTGGAATCATAAATATATCGATTGAAACTAGCAAATAATTGAGTTGAAATTGCTGTGTGTTAACCTATAATAAAATTAGGTGAAACAAAGCTTTTGAGACTGGAGATCTAAATGAGATTGAATAAGCTGTTTTTATTAAGTGTATGTACCCTGAGCCTGTCTGTTGGAGATATCAGCCAAATACAGGGTGCGGGAATGCTTACCGAATTAACAACCTCCTCGATGATGAGAAGAGTACCATTTGTTGCCGCACAATCGCAGCTTTTTAAACCCAGTGGTATTTGGACACCTGTTCGTTATGCTTCAACTAGTAAAAAATCAAACGCCGTCTCTATAGGACACCCCTGTATTGATGCAGTATTCCAGTATGGATTTGGGCGCCCTCATGTGGCTGAGACGTTTATCAATACCGTTTTGAGATTTGAGGGTGCAAACAAAATCACTGAAGTTACATTCCTTCCCCGAGACCTACCGTCCAATAATCCAACAGATCCCATCGCTTATAATTTTACGGTTGATGTTCGATGTAAAACTCAAGATGGACGCTATTTTCTAGTAGAAATGCAAAATGACTTTAGAGATGATTATCACTTAAAAGCATTGATTGAGCACTCGCGTATGATTGGCCGAATTGATTTGGATCAACATGAGGCAGCTAATAACACAGACTCAGAAAGTCCAAAAGTCAGCTCTGCAAAATATTGGAGAGATATTGCAGGTATATATTCGATTGTTCTGACAAACAAAGCCTTTGGGGAAACTAGAAAGAAAACGACTTACGCTGATGAACCCGTTATGGAGCCTGACTTATTGAATACCTACGAGTTAAGAAATGTTCATCACTTAGAACGGCATTTTGGAGACATCCCAAACCAACTCACATTATTGATGTTAGCAAACTTAGAAGACAAACCTATTAGCGCTCGTTCACAGTTAGAACGGTGGGCGTCTTTATTTCAGGAAAAAGCATTAAGGCATGGTTCTAGAAAGATACCTGAAACAAAAGCAATTGAAGATCCTGAAGAGTTAGCAGCAGGAGATGAGGCCATGAAAGAGTTTATAGATAGTTTAAATGTTAGACATCTACCCCAAGCAGTTCGTGAGCAATATATCCGAACTCTTCGGTATAACAATGACTCTTGGGCAGATATCGAAGAAAAGGTAACGGCGAGAATCGAAGCTGAAAGTATCGAAAAAGGTAAAGCCGAGGGAGAAATAGCGGGGCAAATTAAATTGATAGTTCGTCAGATAAGAACAAATAAG
>CAZMBF010000108.1:1405-3963 GCA_964564365.1 uncultured Alphaproteobacteria bacterium | reverse complement strand
CTGCAGACGTTCAGGAGATTATGGAACATCATGCAGCACAGCATCCGCATCGTAAGCACAAAGCGCCTTACGTTCCGAATAAGTTGTTGAATGACAAAGATGACGATGACTCTTTAGATGGTAGTGATGAAGATGGATCTGCTGGTTTATCTTCGAGTGATGGGAATGGCTCAGGGGATGGTAGTTCTGACGTGTCGCAAACCAATGATTCTGATGATGGAGAGGCTGGATCTCCAACCTATCCTAAAATTAATGATGCGGTAAGGTTAGATCCAGATAATCCAACACATACACACACTCTGAGAAAGAAAGACAGTAAGAAAAGACGCGCTTATCCTAAGCCTTACACAGATCCAAATAATCCTTCTGATTTACAGCTTGCTTGTGAATCCTTAGCTGAAATGGTTAAGGCGAATGGAAGCGGGAGTAATAGTCAAGATGATGACCAAGAGAATGATGATTCGGATGAGGATACGTCCTTAAAGGTTCAACGGACTCACGCGGCACGCAAGATGTTGAAATGCCTGAATCGTGTGCGATCATTCCAACAAGACCCTTTAGCATGTGAGGGGGCGTTTGTAGACGAAGCTGCAGATGATGGAGTTACAGTTTCGGGCTTAACGCCACATGAAATCGAGAGTCGTTATTACCTGTTGAAGCAAATCTCATTGGCGAGAGCGAGTCATGACGATGATTCCACAGATGAAGATGATGAGGACGAAGATGTCCCAGATACTCAGAATGATGATGGTAATAAGGCGTCTGCCAGAAATACAGCGACCTATCAAGCAGATGCGGAAAAAGATGACGGAGGTGATGAAGAAGATGATGACGATGACGATAGTGATAGCTCATCACGTAATACAAACGTAATTTTTAATAATGGATCAGCTGCAGATGATGAGAGTGAAATAGATGACATTGACGTGGCTTTACCTCAGAACCAATTCCGCAATATGACTGTTAAAGGTTCAAATGCGGTGAGCGATGATTCTGACGACAGTGACTCTGACGACGGTGACTCTGACGACGATTCTGATGACTCGGACTCAGCACGATTGGGTAGTAGTGATGATAATTCCGGTGATTCGGATTCATCAGGTTCGGGTAGTAGTGATGATAATTCCGGTGATTCGGATTCATCAGGTTCAGGTGGTGGGGGTGGCAATCCTTCTGGTGGCGCAGCATCCGTAGTTGCTGGTGCAGTAGGAGATATAGAAAATGCAGCTCAAGCGGTTCAGGGTGTTCAAGGTGCGATTTCTCAGGTTGAGGGGGCTTTGTCTGACGTTGAAAATGCGGGAAGTCAAGCAAAGTCAGTGTTATCTGCATTTAAATCGGGTGGGGTCGGAGGGGAAGCAAAGGCTTTGTCGGGTGCGTTTAATTTGTGTGCTAACCCTATGGATACCATTACCAAGGGTGAAAATCTATTATCCAGCGTGGGTAATTTTGCTCAGAATCCAGATCAGATCATCAGCAAAGCGAACTCGTTAGTTCAAGCCGGGGTACAAGGTGTTTCTGCGATTGCAAGTGCAAAGTCCCCGGAGGATGCGTTGAATGGAGTAATAAATTTGACGAATCAAGCAACCGCAGAAATTGACGCTGGAGCACAAGAAGTTTCTGATGCAACTGGTTCCGATAGTGATGATGACAGTTCAGACACAGGGGATGATTCTGATTCAGGATCTGACAGCTCCAGCGCAAATGATGACTCTGCATCATCGGATGATTCAGACGATGAAGACACACCACAAGAGTTTGCAAATGCAGACCAATATGGTGATGATTAAGGCTACAAAGGAGGCTAATGATGCTTAAAGAGGATCAAGATAGTGATGTAATGGTTGTTGAAGGCGGGAGTGATTCAGTTGATAATTATTCTAACAAATCTCATCGGCTTACCCATCACAAAAAGCACCATCGCGATTTAGGTTACGATGATTATTCAACGCAAGCAACTATGTATCATTTTACACAATCAGATGAACGGACAAGTTGTTGGATTAGAGTGGCTCAGCCAATGGCTGGGGATGGGTGGGGTACTTATTACATCCCCAGGGTAGGTCAAGAGGTGATTGTGAGCTTTATTGATGGAGATCCTGACCGGCCAATCATTACAGGTTCGGTATATAATAGCGATCACCAGGTTCCTTTTATTTCAGGGTCATCTGCAGATGTGGATGATGAAAGTCCTGCAGGAGGCATGAATCCTTATTATTCGGGTCTTCTGACTCAATCTCAAGGTGGCAGTGGACATAATGCTTTAAGATTCAATGATGTTGCCGGTTCCGAAGAGTTTTATATGCATGCTCAGAAAGACATGCTTACCGTTGTCGAACATGACGAGACGACACATGTGCATCGCAACCGATCAATCTTAGTGGAAAAACAAGAAGATCATACCGTAAAGGCAAATCGTAATTTAGAAGTGTTACAAAATCAAACGATTCATGTTGTGGGTAATGAAAAAGTAAACATCGATCAGGATAGAAACGAGACAATAGGAAACAATCTGACACAAAGCGTTGGGGGGGATAAAAATGTTCAGATTACGGGCGATC
>CAZMBF010000108.1:0-1395 GCA_964564365.1 uncultured Alphaproteobacteria bacterium | reverse complement strand
TGACGTTGCAAGTGTCAGGGGGTTCTGAAACTGACATTACGGGTGACAATACCGTTACAATCAGCAAAACAAATACTGTTAATGTGACGGGTGATGAAACGATAACCCTGAGTGCGAATCAAAGTATTAGCATTGATCAAGCAAGAACCACATCAATTAACCAAGGGGACGATAGTTTATCCTTAAGCTCTGGGAGTATAGACATTACCTTAGACAAAGGGAGTCGAACTACAACCTTTAGTTCAGGGTGTGGGCTAATCACAGACACAACCAGTGTAGTTCTAGGAGATATTTCTACAAATATTACGACGGGCACATATACCGTAAGCATTGAATCTGGCTCTATGGATTTTTCGGTTGCCGAAGGATCCATGACTTTTACGGTTGAAGGCGCCATGGGAATTGAAGTGGGTGGAGACAGAACCATTGCTGTTGAAGGTGCTGAAGAACATGAAAATGCGGGAGATTTTACCCATACAGTTGAGGGTGTTTATGAGCTAAACGTGTCGGGTGAATTTAATATTTCAGTTGAAGGGGCGATGAGCATAGAAGTAGCGGCTGAGTTTGAACTTGCTGCGGGGGGAGGTGTTAACATTGAAGCTGGAGGTGAAGCAAATATGGATGCCGGTGGTGAAGTGGGTATTGGGGCTGGTGGCGCAGCAGGTGTGGAAGCAGGAGGAGCTGCTAATACGGGTGCTGCGGGTGCGGTATCTATGGAAGCAGCAGGTATTGCTAATACGGCAGCAGCAGGAATAGGTGCAACCGAAGCATCTATGGCAATGATTTCTTAACAGAGGTGGAATAATGGCATTAAATCAAGATATGGAAAGGGATTTGCTACATAAAGGTGCAAAACTCTCGATTAAAGAGTTGTTAATTGGAAAATCTGATGCCCAAGAGGCTTCGGACGCTGGAAGCCCAAGTAGTCCACCCAAAGATGATGGATCGAAAGAAAAGAAGAAACGACGGTTTCCTACTGCAAAAGATATGTTCTTACAATTGTTTCCAGGGATAGATGTTCGACGTCCGTTGGGGCCAAACAACCCAAAGCCCCAAATGGTAGATACTTCAACATTAGAGTGTTTTCAACCTAAACTAAAGAAACCCAAAGTTAAGTTTCCAGAAGAAGCCAGAGAAATCATTGATGAGATTAAGGCACGTCGCAAAGCGCGCAACTGTGGGGCATCATTAATGAAAACGGGTTCGATGGATATGAAGAACTTGGTATGCACTCCGCAGAAGCCACCCAAAGATGGTGTGTTCCAAATACGAACCCAAGATGGCGAACCTATGTTGTACGTAGAGTATCAAAATGGAAAGATGCATGGTTTTCAAAAGAAGTTCTTAAACGGTGTGTTGTCCGAAATCGCGTACTATAAGGATGGAAAATTACAT
>CAZMBF010000107.1:0-3997 GCA_964564365.1 uncultured Alphaproteobacteria bacterium | reverse complement strand
CCTTGATCAATGGCGGCTGCAATATCAGTGGGCAGGGGGCCCGAGTTCCCGATACAGGTTGTACAGCCGAATCCAACCAATTGAAAGCCCAATTGATTCAAATAGGGGGTTAGGTTTGCCGCATCAAGATATTCAGTGACCACTTGTGAGCCGGGGGCTAAGGATGTTTTAACCCAAGGTTTTGTCGAAAGCCCCTTTTCCGAGGCTTTTTTAGCAACTAAACCTGCACCTATCATAACTGATGGGTTTGACGTATTCGTACAGCTAGTAATCGCAGCAATCACGACAGCCCCATCTTTTAATACATAGTCTGTATTCACAACGGGAGAGGACTTAAACGTTGTCAGAGAGTTTGATACCGTTTCGGCTATGCTTTTTAATGCAATGCGATCTTGAGGGCGTTTTGGTCCTGCAATCGACGGTTCGATGGTCGATAAATCTAACTGCAACGTATCTGTAAAGGTAAGGTCTTCATGGTCTCGCCATAAGCCCACTGCTTTTGCATAGTGTTCAACTAATTGGATAGTCGTTGCAGGACGATTGGTGAGTTTTAAATACTTTAGGGTTTCGTTATCAATCGGGAAATAGGCGCAGGTTGCTCCGTATTCGGGTGCCATGTTACTGATTGTTGCGCGATCTGCTAAGGACAAGTGGTCAAGGCCTGACCCATAAAATTCAACAAACTTTTCAACAACTCCTTTTTTGCGAAGTATTTCGGTTACAGTAAGTGCGATATCTGTGGCGGTGATGCCTTCGTTTGGAAGCCCTGTGATTTTAAAGCCAATCACGTCGGGTAATGTCATCGACATGCCTAAACCTAAGGTTGTGGCTTCGGCTTCAATGCCTCCAACACCCCATCCCAAAACACCCAAACCATTGATCATGGTGGTGTGGCTATCCGTACCAATAACTGTATCTGGTAATGCCCAAAGGTCTCCATCATGTTCTTTTGTGGTCACAACCTCAGCTAAGCATTCCAGGTTAACCTGGTGGCAAATGCCTGTGCCTGGGGGAACTACACGAAAGTTTTGAAAGGCAGACTGCCCCCACTTTAAAAATTGGTAACGCTCTTGATTGCGTTGAAATTCAAGGTCAACGTTCTGTTGAAACGCGCTGTCAGAGCCCGAATGATCTACAATAACCGAGTGATCAATGACTAAATCCACAGGCGTTAATGGGTTAATCTTGTTTGCGTTTGATCCAGCCTTTGCGACAGCATCACGCATGGCGGCAAGGTCTACAATTGCGGGAACTCCCGTGAAGTCTTGCATTAGGACGCGGGCAGGGAAGTATTCAATGTCCGTTGGATTTTTTCCAGTGGCAGACCATTCTTTGAACGCAAGAATATGTTCTTTTGTAAGGTTAACCCCATCTTCATTTCGCAATACATTTTCTAACAGAATTTTAAGGGAATAGGGCAGTTTGCGTGCCCAATCAAGGGCATTTAGATTGTGAACTGCATAACGTTTGTTTGCCAGTTGAATATAACTTTTTGTTAAAAATGTGTTCATATCGGTTACCTCTGACGCAAGGATACCATAAAAATATTAACCAAATGTTTACGTGTTTGACGGGGTCTGATCGTGTGTGCAATTCCCCCATCTGCAAGGGGTGGTGTGTATTATACTATTTAAATAATTATAAATACAAATTCATATAGCATTTTTATAATATTTCATCTTAAATTAATGTTGGTGGGCGGATAACAATGTAACAATAAAGCTCTTTAATCTAACCTATTAAGGAGACTTTAAAATGAAACATTGGGTTGTAGTTTTAATATCATTGCTGTCGGTAGTTTCTGGGGCGGAACGCATTAATTTATTAGAACCAGTATCTTATGCAAAAGGGGCGATTAATTCAGATGATTATATGACTCCAGAATTTGCAGAATTTATAAGATCAAGAATGAAAAATCCTTTACCGAAGTTAGGATTAGGAGCAGGGTTGCTCATACCAAAGAAAGGCTCAGTAATGCTAAACATGACTGAAGTGAAAAACCAGAAATCAGTTAGGTCGTGCGCTGCTTTTGCGTTGGTTGCATGTTGTGAATATCTGTATCCTGGTGTAAAGTTTTCTGAGGCAGAGTTGTTTATTCGCGTAAAAACTGCTTCTGTATTACCTCTGCGTCATATTGACGGATCAGCTTTAGATTCTTATTCAAAGATAGTAGAAGAGGGGCTAGTTGAGGAACAATACTTTCTGCCATATGAAGTGTATAATACCTATGTGAAAGAGCGAACAAAAATTAAAGAAGCACACGAGGATGGACAAGATATGCCGGTTTCGCGAATTCATCGAATGTTACTTACAAGAGCAGTAAGGGATCGCCCACCTGTCTATGGAGATTTTTGTAAACATTCAATGTCAGCTGATTATGCAGATAGTATTCAAGAATTCAAAGATTGGAGGGTTAAAAAGCAATCTGAATTTGGCGAAATGCCCTCAATAATAAAACCGTGTTGGAGGGTTGAAAAGAGTTGGGGAGTTTGTACCGGTATCACAACTGCTCAACTGGATCGTTCGCAAGATATCGTACTGATACAAGAGTGTGTTAATCCTGGCACAGGGATTGTTGTTACGCCAGCAATAATATTGCCTGCATCCAAAGAATATTTGGGTAAAAATGCTTATTTTAATGGGTTTAGAACGCACCTATGTTTGCCAACGAGCATTGATGATCTAAAAAGAATTTTGGCAGAGGGGTTTCCAATTGCGATTGGTATAGATACGTTTGTAAAATATGACGTCGTTTCAGCTATAGATGGAACTTCAAAAAAAATTAAAATCATTGATTTTTGGGGAGATGAAGCCTATCTTAGCAGTGTGGAATATCGACTAGACATGCCTGAGAAATCGTCCCTACCAGTCGGGGTAGAAGTTGATGGTGGACATGCTGTTTGTTTGTGTGGGTATGATGATACAAATCGAGCTTTTCGTTTTAAAAACAGTTGGGGACCTGGCTGGGGAGATAAAGGGTACGCTTGGTTATCATATGATTATGTAAAACATCATTCTAAAGGAAGAGGCGTTTGTGTTACAAAAAAGTAAAAAATTACAAGTTGCTTACATGTTGAGTGTGTTTGCAGCATTGGTTGTGAGTGGGTGTGGTAATGAAAAAAATACAACCACTGAAAATCCTACTAAGCCAACATTGGATACTCAAGAACCAGTATCTTATGCAAAGGGGGCAATTAATTCAGATGATTATATGACCCCAGAATTTGCAGAATTTCTAAGGTCAAGAATGGAGCCCCCCGCTGACATCTCGGGTTCAACGTCGGCATTAAACGCGTTAAAAGGTAAAACAGGGGTAGATGCAAGTGCCTTAAGGGTGAGTGGCGTTGCGGGGTCGCAGCAGATGGATCTGGGGTTGCCGGTGTATGTACAATTAAAGGGTGATGTGGATCCGTCTAAGACGACAGAGGGTGTGACGGGGTTGGTTGCCTATCGCTTTGGGAACACAGCCGTGGGTGCGATACAGTCCTATGCGAATGAATCCGAGACATCTCATACTGAAACATCTTTAATTGCTGCGCAAGCGTTGGGGAATATGTATATCGAAGGTCAGTTGGGAACTGTCAGTTTTGAGGGTGGATCAGGGATGCGATCTCAGGTGAGGCTTGGGGTGGATACTTCGTATGTGATGCCGTTTGTGCAATTGACGCACCGTGACTTTGGCGCACTGTCAGATACAGCCGCTTATGTGGGGTTAGAGGTATCGGCATTAGAGTTGAAGACTTCAGATTATACCTTTAGTAGTCAATTGATTGCCAAAGCAGGACACTACAGTGTGAAGGGAAACGTTGGAGTAATCGAAGGATCAGCAAAGCTCTCCTTCAGCCATGGCCTGAGTGTTGATACACAGGTAAGCTTTGGATCAAACACATCATCAAAACTGTCACTGAATGTAGCCTTCGAACAGTAATATCACGCCCCCATCTGTTAGGGGTGGGGGGCTTGACTGAATATTCATAATACATGCTCTTTAATTTAA
>CAZMBF010000106.1:0-4121 GCA_964564365.1 uncultured Alphaproteobacteria bacterium | reverse complement strand
ACTCCACTCCCTGTCGGGTGCTGCGGACGTCAGTGCCAATTATGATAGCAAGCTGTATGTAGAAGATGCAAAGTTAGATATTTTACTTGTCGCCACAGGATCAACCGGCAAAATAGAAATTCTAGGCACCATCAAAGATGCAGCTCTCAGCGCACGCGGAGCAAGTGAGATTATTGTTGACAAGATCACTGGAAAAATATTACGTAAAAGTCAAATGCACAAAGGAACGATAAGGATTCTTAATCCATGAAGCAAATCAAAGTCGGTATTTTAGGATGCGCCGGACGCAATGGCCGTTTCTTATTAAAAGAAGTTTATGAAGACACCTCGTGCCAATTAATTGGCGGAACCGTACGTGAAGGCGGATCAGGTCATGGTGAAGACCTGGGCATACTTGCAGGTTTATCACCCTTGGGCATTTATGCCCACGCACAGCCTGGCGTATTATTTGAAGCCGCTGATGTGTTAATTGATTTTACACATCCTGCAGCAAGCCTTCATCATGTAGCCCTTGCAATTGAGTATCAAAAACCGATCGTGATTGGTACCACAGGCTTTACGGATGAAGAGCGCAGCAGAATTATTCAAAAAAGCGATCAAGTGCCGATTCTATTGGCTTCCAATATGACCATGGGAATCGCTTTATTAAATATCCTTGTTGAAAAAGTAGCTTCAATTCTGGATAGTTCTTATGACATCGAAGTTATTGAAGCGCACCACCGTCATAAAAAAGACACCCCCTCTGGCACCAGTCGCTCTTTAATTCGTGCGGCACATCGTGGTCGAAAAGATGACGACAAAAACACATTTGTGGTTCACAACGAACCCGGCGAACGGAAAAAAGGGAGTGTTGGCATCAGCGTTATTCGTGGGGGTAACGAAATTGGAACCCACACCGTTGCGTTTTATGGAGACGATGAAACTTTAGAGTTAACGCATAGAGTCCGTGATCGCCGCATCTTTTCACAAGGTGCTGTTCGTGCTGCAAAATGGATCTATGGGCGGCATGCTGGGTTGTATCGCTTAAAAGATGTTTTAAAAGACAGTGATTGGAGAATTGAGTAGAACGATGAAAAAGATTGCACTTGTAGGCGCATCCGGTAATGTTGGACGTAAAATTTTAGAAATTATACACGAACGTAATTCCTTCCCAGATGTATCGATTACACCCATTGGGTCTCAACGTTCACAAGGTGAAAAAATCCATGTGTTAGGTCAAGATAAAACAGTAGTTCATATTGATACTATCGACTTTTCTCATTATGATTTAGCCATGTTTGCTGCCGGCAGCAAAACTGCAGAAACGTATATTGCAAAAGCAACGCAAGCGGGGTGCCCAGTGATCGACTGCAGCTCACATTATCGTATGGATCCTAAGGTGCCATTGATCATCCCCCCAGTAAATTTACACGATGTAGAACGTTATACTGAAAAGGGAATTATCTCATCCGCGAACTGCATTGCATCTCCTATTGCAACCGTCTTAGCTCCGTTGCATCAAATCACCCCCATTCAGAGAGTTGTTATTTCAACCTATCAGTCGGTATCAGGGGCTGGAAAAGAGGCGATGAACGAACTGATGCACCAAACGAAAGCCTTTTATACAACAATTCCCTACGAACGTAAGGTCTTTAAGAAAGATATCGCGTTTAACGTCCTTCCCATGATTGATACCGTTCACCCTAATGGCAGTACGGGCGAAGAAACAAAGATCATCTTAGAACTGAAAAAAGTGCTAGATCGGAATATCAGTTTTGCTGTTCAGTCTGTCAGAGTCCCGGTATTTATCGGTCATTGCACCTCTGTGTTTATTGAGTTTGAAGGGGCTATCACTCCCGATCAAGCTAAGGATGCGCTGCGTCTATCGCCCCACGTAACGGTAATTGATGATATTCACAACTATTATACCCCGGTTGAAGCTGCGGGTGAAGATCAAGTATATGTAAGCCGCCTGCGTTACGACCCAAGTGTAGAAAACGGTTTAATCTTATGGACGGCAAGCGACAATTTACGGCGTGGTGCAGCTTTAGATGCTGTTGAAATTGCTGAGCATTTAATCAAAAAGTACTTGAATTAGAAGTCTCTAATTAGGCTCTTTCGCTGGCGCTCAGGAGACTTTTCACAGCCCACCCAACCTGGATGAAGCCCTTTGCAAGGGCTTCACTGCGGTTTTCCCACCCTTGACGGCAAAGCCGTCATAATAGGGGAGCAGGCAAAGGCGCCATAGCGCCGAGAGCCTGCGGGGCGGGCGGGCCTCTTAAATGTCACGCGACCACTGGGAGCGTGCCTAATTAGTCACATGATCAGCTTGCCTAAATCATCATTCCATGTTACACATAGACCTCACCCATAAGTTTATTAATACAGGCTTACACCATGCATGACCCAACCAAGTTTATACACATTCGCGGGGCTCGCGAACACAACCTTAAAAACATCAATTTAGACATCCCCAAAGGGAAACTTGTGGTAATTACAGGTGTCAGCGGATCCGGAAAATCATCCCTTGCGTTTGATACCATTTATGCCGAGGGTCAACGCAGATATGTTGAAAGTTTATCAGCCTATGCCCGTCAGTTTTTGCAATTGATGGAAAAGCCTGATGTAGACTTAATCGAAGGGTTATCCCCCGCGATTTCCATCGAACAAAAAACCACCTCAAAAAACCCCAGATCTACGGTTGCAACCGTTACAGAAATCTATGACTATTTGCGATTATTGTATGCCCGCGTCGGCATCCCCTACTCACCTGCAACGGGTAAACCCATTGAAAGTCAGACGGTATCTCAGATGGTCGATCGCATTATGACCCATGAAGAGGGGTGGAAGTTTTACGTTCTGGCGCCTATTGCGCGCGGTAAAAAGGGAGAGTTCAAGAAAGAACTTCAAGACCTTCAAAAAAAAGGGTTCCTGCGTGTGATTGTTGATGGAGCGCTGTATACGATTGAAGACGTCCCTGCCCTCGAAAAAAACATCCGACACGATATCGAAGTTGTTGTGGATCGCTTGGTGTTAAAAGCCGGACTTGAACAACGCTTAGCTGACACCCTTGAAACAGCCTTAGACCTTGGCCAAGGATTGATTTATGTTCAAGATGCAACCAGCAATGAACGTCAGATGTTTTCGGCTAACTTTGCATGCCCTGTTTCTGGTTTTACAATTCCTGAAATCGAACCCCGACTTTTCTCGTTTAACAGCCCCCATGGCGCATGTGAAGTGTGTGATGGGTTGGGTGAAAAAGTTGTTTTTGATGCTGATTTATTGGTGCCAGATCACACATTACCGTTTATTGATGCCGTTGCCCCCTGGAACACCGACAAAGCAGGCTATTATAAAGGAATCCTCGTCAGTTTAGCTCAACACTATGATGTTGATCCAAAAACTGTCTATTCCAAAGTTCCCAAGAAACTGCAAGATGCCTTGATCAAGGGAACGTCTGAACGCATCCTCTTTTCATTTGATTTTTCAGGGGCTGGAACAGGGCATTATCAAAAGAGCAAGGCTTATGAAGGGTTAATTGCTTATTTTGATCGTCGTTTCAAAGACACTGAAAGCGATATGATCCGTGAAGAACTTTCAAAATATCAAAAAACCCTCCCCTGCGAGTCATGTGATGGTTGGCGATTGAATGAGAAAGCACGGGCAGTAAAAATTCATGGCAAACACATTGGCGAAATCACATTAATGTCAATTGTGGATGCGCATCAATGGTCCATGGACTTAGAAAACCACCTTACCCCAAAACAACAAGAAATTGCACACCGCATCTTAAAAGAAGTCCGTGAACGCTTAAGCTTTCTTGTAAATGTGGGGCTAAACTATCTAACCCTTTCGCGAAAAGCAGGCACCCTTTCAGGAGGAGAAAGCCAACGCATTCGTTTAGCCTCTCAAATAGGTTCAGGACTTACCGGTGTTTTGTATGTGCTGGACGAACCGTCTATTGGGTTACATCAACGCGATAACGATCAGCTGATTGCAACCCTTAAACACCTGCGTGATTTAGACAACACAGTCATTGTGGTTGAACATGACGAAGACACGATGAAAGCTTGTGATCACCTAATTGATATGGGGCCCTTTGCGGGCATCCATGGTGGAACGGTTGTTTCTGAAGGTACCCC
>CAZMBF010000105.1:0-4146 GCA_964564365.1 uncultured Alphaproteobacteria bacterium | reverse complement strand
CTCCCTCAAGGCATTACCTATATTCGTTGTCATCTGCGACCGATTCTTGGTGATAAAGATAATGAAATAACCTCAATCTTAAGAGAGGTAATACACTGGCGATTAAAAGATGGGATTCCAAGCAGCATATTGAACCTCTTTTTTTCTGAAGAAACGCATAATCTTGAATGAGTTAAATTGGATTTTAGTAAGGTAATAACGTACGTTAATAGTCAGATCTTCCAGCTTCATTAGTGCTCTAAAATTATTGGCATTGGCTTTTACATCTTGGTTTACGAGTTCTTGTGGATTCATCTCAGGACAATACGGCGGAAGAAAAAACAGCTGTATTTTTTCTTTATGTTTTTCAACGTAATCCTGAACCTTTTTTGCATGATGTACTTTGTAGACAGTCCCCTACACCCCCATCAATCTAAAAGCCCAGGAAATCCAAGGATTTTGCTCGTAAAGGTGGGGTTGCCTAGACGGTTACCTAATTAGGCATGCTCCCTATGGTCGCAAGACATTTAAGAGGCCTTCCTGCTCCCCTATATCGGCGCGTAAGCGCCGGGGGTTGGAAAACCGCAGTGAAGCCCAACGGGCTTCATCCAGTTAGAAGGGAGAAATTGCCTCCAGCAGTTTATTCCCCCATTTGTCTTGCTGAACGTCATTAATTTCCCCTTCCCCGCCATAATATATTCTGGCCTGTGAAATTCTACGGCTGTTTACGATATTACCAGGCTCGATGTCTGACCTAGAGACAATACCAGAGACTTGCAGCTTTCGAAGTTCTCTGTTAATCAGAATTTCTTGTTCACCTTTGATCACCAAATTCCCGTTAGGCAGTTGCTGTATCACCATTGCTGCAACTTCAAGGCTGATTTGTTCTGCTCGAACAATTGATCCCTTACCGCTGTGCGAAGGGGTCGAGCTGGTATCAAATAAACTTGAGGGGGTAACCCCTGGCAAGTACTTATGCAACCCTGTTTCTGCACCTGCTAACTTAGTCAAAGCACTTTTGTTCTGAGAGGCACGCTCTTTCTTGGTAGAATTGTTCATATTCGCAGAATCGTTAACATTCACGACTACGGTTAAAATATCCCCAGGTCGTGATGCACGCTGATCTTTAAAGAAAGACCGTGCTCCGGGTTGCCACAATGAATTTCGATTGGGCTGTTCCGCAATCGGTGCTGGTAAGGGTGTTTTCACATCTGCTTCTTCTGGGTCTTTAATATTATCGATACCCGATAAGTTTGTGCCTGCAACGGCCGTTTTAAGCTCGTTTATCCCCGAGCACCCAACTAACAGAAACGAAAGGAGCATCGTTGTTAAGACGTGTTTCATTCTAATTCTCCTAATGAGGTGTGCCTACAGGAATGATCACTGTTTGAGCATCCTTTACAACACCTTCTACAAGTCGCTTAGTGTCCAAGTTCATCACTTGCACAGATTGCCCAACAGAGGCATTCCCTTGCACTTTACCTCGGGTTGAAATCACAACTGTTGGCGTTTCAACCTTCATGGTAATAAGATCTCCTCGTTTCATCACAACGGGATTAATCACATCGTGCGTACTTAAAACTTCACCTTCTTTTACGTTATAACGCCTTAATGTTTTACCAATCAGGTCTTTCTCATCTTTAATTATATAAGCGGTTACTTTTTGCGCAGGAAACAACTTATATTCGAGATCGTTTTCTTCAATCACGCATCCCATTTGCAGCTGTTTGTTTAAAACGGGAACATACACCATTTTCCTTAAAGATCCTCTAATCTTTTTTTCTTGCCCCCCCATATCAAACGTTACAACAAACTTCTTATCGTCAATCCACGCCAAATTAAGAATAGGTGTTTCAGCACTCTGCTGTTTGACTGAAATCATTTGAATGCCCCCCTCAATTGAAATGCCTATATCATGTGATAACTTTTCAGGGTGGTTCTGTTCCAGATACGTTTGAATAGACTCTTGAACGTTGATTTTTGTCGTAAAGTCTTCAGCACGTGCAAGTGTAATCCCTTTTGTGTGTTCAGGCTTCCAGATTAACCCAAAGTTTTGAGCCAACTGTTGAACCCACGAATGGGCATAGTGCTTACTCTCCCCTTTGCTTGGCGCTTCTAAAATATCTTGATCTTTGTCTGAAGAAATCCCCTCAAAAAAGTCAGATAACGTTAAGAATTCCCTTTGAACATCATGATTTTCTTTTAGCTTAACCGTTGCAGCTGAAACCATCGACGTTACAAGCATACCTACTAAAAACACCAAAATATTATGCTTCATGATACAATCCTTGTTTGTGATTCAGACATTTCGTCTGCTTTTTTAATGATGGCCAAACATTGACCATGATTGCGTTGAGCTTGAATCATGTCGCCCATCAGTTTAATGGCACTTCCGTTGCATGATTCTAAATGGTGACTGATTAGAACTCCGCGACCACTTGTGTCTGGCGCCCCTACTTCGGGATCTCCTGATTCAGAGTTCGGAGTAAAATAATCCCCCTCTTGCGTCAAAACTCTAGGTTCAATAAAGCGGGCAATTTCAACTACGCCCACACTCTGCAGAGCATTTTGACCAGCCAATTTGACAGAGACTTCACCTGTTTTAGAAATCTCTACATTTTCATACCCCTCGGGCACCTGAATTCCTGGTGCTAGAATATATCCATCCGAATTCACAATGTTACGGTTTTTATCTAAACGACAAATTCCTTTGCGACTAAACACAACACGACCATCGGGTTTAATAAACTGAAAGAATCCTTGCCCTTGTATCCCCATATGGAATGGGCTGTCTGACTCTTGAAGAGCACCTTGTGTCATGTCTTTATGAATGGCTTTCACAGTTGCACCCAAACCAAGCTGTATACCGACTCCATTCGCTCCTTCTTCTGTCACAGCCCCAGGAGACATAATGGTTTGCGCTCCCATAGCGCCAACCTCGACCCAACCAACTTTTCCACCATTGTTTTGAAGGTTTGCAAACCCATTTGCAACCACATCCATGGTTATTTCTGCGACTCTAACTCCAGTAGCAGCATTCTGAATTGCTCTTGCAATCGACATACTTAATCTCCTTTATTAATGAACTGGCGCAAGTTTAGATGGCGCTTCTAATTCTAATTCATCATGTTTCTTTTGCACTTGGTGCGAGTCTTGCCAACGATGGGACAGCATAGAAAATCGAGTCAATGATTTAATCGTGTCTACATTAGACCCTTCTACTGCACCTTGGTACACCTGATACGTCTCGGGAATAGTCTCTGGCTCTGCCGTTGTAAAGTATCCCTTTAAATCATCATCATTCATTTCTTGTTCATTTTTGAAGCTTACCACTTTTATGCGCCCTAATACGCCGTCTGGGGTAGACACAAGGCCTCTTTGGCTAACAACAACAGATTCACTATCCTCTAAAACTATTGGAGCCCCACCTTCGTTCAACAACGGATAGCCATCAGAGTTTGTAACCTCACCTGTTGGACTTAAATGATAATGGCCATTGCGCGTATATCTAACCCCCTTTGGTGTCATCACAGCAAAATAGCCAACGGTTGTAGCAATATCTAATTTCTGTCCGGTATGTTTTAGGGGGCCATGATTTAGATCTCGCATCATGCCTGCCAACTTTACATAGGATACTCCGTCTTGAATATGCTCTTCAAATCGTGGGGTAGAGGCTTGGAAACCCGAAATTTCTTTTTTGGCTAAACTTTCCGATAATAATTCAACTTCTTTTTCAATCGCAAACTGACGCGACATCATAATCAAACTTGAATGATTTGCACCTAAAACTACCATTTTTCTTCCTTTTATAAAACCTGTTACCTGGTCTTAAGCAAGGATCGTGCCAAACGTTAACTCCTGCCTGAAAATAGATGTACGCCTTTTCTAACTAAACTATTAATCCGCAGGAATTCTATGATCTTCAAAGTTTATAATTAGGCACGCTCCCTTCGGTCGCATGACATTTAAGAGGTCCGCCCACCCCGCAGGCTCTCGTCGCTTCACGCCTTTGCCTGCTCCCTTATATCGGCGCGTAAGGCGCCGGGGGTTGGGTGGGCTGTAGAGAAGTCTCCGAAGCGCTAGCGAAGGAGCCTATTTAAGAATTAATCGGAACTGTCTACGGAGTTGTGTGAATTTCTGGAAGGGATATAACTGGAAGGAAAATAC
>CAZMBF010000104.1:0-4189 GCA_964564365.1 uncultured Alphaproteobacteria bacterium | reverse complement strand
TTTAGAGAGCTCTTGAACTTATATTAAGTTGGATGTAGTATGGCACAAAATATTCGTATTCGTTTAAAAGCGTTTGACAGTGGAATTCTTGATCAATCTGCGGGCGAAATTGTAAGTACAGCAAAACGTACTGGCGCAAAGGTATGTGGACCCGTTCCATTACCAACACGTACAGAACGTTATACTGTGAACAGATCACCCCATATCGACAAGAAATCTCGTGAGCAATTTGAAATTCGCACACACAAGCGTTTGTTGGATATTATTGACTGGTCGCCTCAGACTGTGGATGCTCTAATGAAATTAGATCTTCCTTCAGGTGTTGAGGTAGAGATTAAATTATAAAGGATTGGACTATGCGTACTGGTTTAATTGCGGAAAAGATTGGTATGTCTCGTTTCTTTGACGAGAATGGCAATCACATTCCAGTAACACTCCTTAAAGTTGAGGGGTGCCAAGTGGTAACTGTTCGCACTGAAGAAAAGAACGGCTACTCAGCAATCCAATTAGGCGTTGGAAAAATTAACCCAAAGAATGTAACAAAGCCCCTACGTGGGCACTTTGCGAAAGCTGGGGTTGAACCAAAGCGTAAGTTGGCTGAGTTCCGTGTTTCTAAAGATGCGTTATTAAATATTGGTGATGAGATCACTGTTGATCACTTTGTAAAGGGACAACACGTTGACGTAACAGGTGTATCCGTAGGTAAAGGATTCGCTGGTGTCATGAAGCGTTGGAACTTTGGTGGTGGTCGTGCGTCTCACGGTAACTCGTTAGCTCACCGCGTTCCTGGTTCAACAGGTATGTGTCAAGATCCCGGTCGTGTGATTCCTGGAAAGAAAATGCCAGGACAGATGGGAAATAAACAACGTACTGTGATGAGTTTAGAAATCGTTGGAACTGATGTGGAAAAGGGATTGATCCTAGTTAAAGGAGCTCTTCCTGGTCAAACTGGCGCGTTCGTATTAGTGCGCGATGCAGTTAAGAAAAAACTTCCAGCAGATTTGCCTTTCCCAGCGGCGATTCGCAAAGCGGATAACGCTGTTTCAAGCGCAAATACTGAACAAGCTGAATAGGGTAGGTAGCGAATGAAAACTCAAGTTTTAAGTCTAGAAAACAAAAAAACTGGTGATCTAACGTTAGACCCATCAGTGTTCGCCGTAGAGGTGCGTCGTGACATTTTGGCTCGCGTTGTGTTTTGGCAACTTGCCAAGCGACGTCAAGGTACACACTCTACACGTACAGTAAGTATGATTAGTGGTACAACACGCAAGCCGTTTCGTCAAAAAGGAACAGGTAATGCGCGTCAAGGATCGTTGAGAAGCGTTCAGTTCCGTAAAGGTGCTGTTGCACACGGTCCACACCCAAGAAGCCATGCGCATGATCTTCCGAAGAAAGTTCGTGCACTAGGTTTAAAGTGTGCGTTGTCCCAAAAAGCTGCTGAAAACAAATTGATTATTGTGGATTCATTTGATATGACGTCACATAAAACCAAAGAATTGAAGGCTAAGCTTGGTGAGTTTGGTTTTGAATCAGCGTTATTTATCGGTGCGGAGCAAGTAAATGAAAACTTCTTCCGTGCGATTCAAAATATTCCAAAAATGGATGTTTTGCCTGCTATAGGTGCAAATGTGTATGACATTTTGCGTCGTGATACCTTGGTAATGACACAAGAAGCAGTAAAGAAATTAGAGGAGCGATTAAAGAAATGATGAATCACGGAAGTCGTAAAGTTCGTGTGATTAGCAAAGAGCGCCAATACAGCGTTATTCGTGCGCCTCACATTACTGAAAAAGCTACTGCATGTGCAGAGAAAAACTGTGTTGTTTTCAAGGTTGCTATTGATGCGACAAAGCATGAATTAAAGCAAGCAGTTGAAAACATTTTCGGTGTAAAGGTTGAGAAAATCAACACAACGATCATTAAAGGAAAAGTAAAGCGTTTCCGTGGTCGTGTAGGAAAACAATCAGATCTGAAAAAGGCCTATGTGCGTTTAGCCGAGGGTCAATCTATAGATCTTAGTGCAGGAATGATAAAATGAGTTTAAAGTTATTTAAACCCGTCACTCCAGGTCGCCGCCAACTTGTTTTGGTGGATAAGCGCGACCTCTGGAAAGGTGATCCTGAGAAGTCCTTAACAGAAGGCCTTCGCAAGCAAGGTGGCCGTAACAACACTGGGCGTATTACCGTACGTCACCAAGGTGGTGGTCACAAGCGTCGTTATCGCATGATCGACTTTAAGCGTCGTACAACTGGTGTAGCAACCGTTGAACGTTTAGAATATGATCCAAACCGTACAAGCTTTATCGCGTTGATTCGTTATGAAGACAGTTCATTGTCTTACATCATTGCACCACAACGTTTAAAGGTAGGTGATAAGGTTGAGTCTGGCGTTAATGCAGACATTAAACCCGGTAACGCATTACCACTTCGCAATATCCCAATCGGTACTTTGGTTCACAACGTTGAGCTAAAAATCGGTAAAGGTGGTCAGATCGCTCGCGCTGCGGGTGCCTTTGTTCAGCTTGTTGGTCGTGATGGCGATATGGCTCAGTTAAAGTTAAAGTCAGGTGAGCTTCGTGTGGTACACGCAGAATGCTATGCAACAATTGGTGCAGTATCTAACCAAGACCACAAGAACGAAAACAGCGGTAAAGCTGGTCGTTCTCGTTGGAAGGGTATTCGTCCAACTGTTCGCGGTATCGCGATGAACCCAGTAGATCACCCACACGGTGGTCGTACAAATGGTGGTATGAACTGGAAAACACCATGGGGTATCGGTACTAAAGGTAAACGTACGCGCAGTAATAAACTTACGCAAAAGTACATTATTCGTCGTCGTAGTAAGTAAAGGGGTAAATAATGGCTCGTTCAGTTTGGAAAGGTCCTTTTGTCGACGGTTATCTGCTTAAGAAAGCAGAAACGACACGTGCATCAGGCCGTAAAGAGATTATTAAAACTTGGTCACGCCGCTCAACGATTTTGCCCCAATTTGTAGGGCTTACGTTCGGCGTACACAATGGAAAAAAATTCATTCCTGTGATTGTGTCAGAAAACATGATTGGTCACAAGTTTGGTGAGTTTGCACCAACGCGTACCTTCTGGGGGCATGGCGCAGATAAGAAAGCAAAGAAGGGGTAATCAATCATGAGTAAACCAAAAACTCTGCGTGCATTACCAGCGAATACTGCAAAGGCTGAAGTTGGTTTGTTGACCACAACACCACGCAAATTGAACTTAGTTGCTCAATTAATTCGTGGTATGCATGTTAGTGATGCATTAGACACATTAGCGTTTTCTAAAAAGCGTGCAGCAAAAGAGGTTCGTAAGTTATTGTCCTCTGCTATTTCTAACGCTGAAAACAACCATGGGTTGGATGTTGATTCATTAATCGTTTCAGAAGCCTTCGTAGGTAAGGCAATGATGTTAAAGCGTATGATGCCACGTGCTCGTGGTCGTGGTGCGCGCATTTTGAAACGTTACAGCCGTATGACTGTAATCGTTCGTGAAGTAGAGGTGGCATAATGGGTCAAAAAGTCAATCCAATTGGTTTAAGACTTGGAATTAACCGCACGTGGGATTCACGTTGGTATTCTGACAAAAAAGAATATGGTGCATTGCTATTAGAAGATGCAAAAATTCGTAAATATGTATTTGACAATTTAAAGCAAGCCTCTATATCACAAGTTGTGATCGAGCGTCCAGCTAAGAAGTGTCGTATTTCGATTTATACAGCACGACCTGGTGTGATCATTGGTAAAAAAGGTTCAGACATGGAAAAACTACGTGCGCAACTTTCAAAGTTGACGCGCAGTTCTGACGTAATGTTGAACATTATTGAAGTTCGCAAGCCAGAGCTTGATGCTAGACTTGCTGCTGAAAATGTAGCTCAACAGTTAGAACGTCGTGTGTCGTTCCGTCGTGCAGTTAAGCGTGTAATGCAGTCTGCACTTCGTATGGGTGCAAAAGGTATTCGTGTGAACTGTTCTGGTCGCTTAGGTGGTGCAGAAATCGCGCGTATGGAATGGTACCGTGAAGGTCGCGTTCCATTGCACACACTGCGTGCAGAATTATCTTGGAGTCATTATAGAGTGTTGATGCGTATCGAGAAACCGGAGGCCAGGGCTTTTTATGAAATTGAATGCGTTAATAATAATTGGTCAACTCGTGAATTAGAGCGCCAAAAAGGATCT
>CAZMBF010000103.1:1575-4199 GCA_964564365.1 uncultured Alphaproteobacteria bacterium | reverse complement strand
TATGGTACCCCTTAAAATATTTCCATCAGTTAAAGCTATTTTATGAAACACTCACTGGGTTAAATATCAGCAACATTCTAAAGACAGAGTTCTTGTTCTACAGAAATTTTGAAGACGGCCGCTTAAATGGATCAGGCATGGTGATCGCTAACCTGCCCTGGGGATTAGAAGACGAAATCCGCACCGTATTTGCAGAGCTTAATTCAACGATTGCCTTTGAACCCTCTGCACTTTGGTGTGTTGAATCATTGTCGAACAATATCAATTCTTAGGAAAACATTATGGATATTTTACTTTCATCTCCCGGGATTTTCTTTGCTGTTGGGCTGCTGCTATCTCGGTTAAACAAAAACGTTCATTTACCTAAAGAATTAATCCGATTTATGTCGATTTATCTGGTGATTAGCATTGGATTAAAAGGTGGAAAAGAACTGCAAGGTCTGCATGTTCTATTAGCTTCTAAAGCCATAGGGATTGGCATGCTGCTGGGGTTAATTCACGGCGCCGCGTTGTTCTATATCTTACATGGCGTATCCAAGCTAAAATCAGCCGACATCACATCAGTTGCAGCCCATTACGGATCTGTGAGCGTTGGAACCTTTATGGTGGCAGTAACGTATTTAAAAGTAGAAGGCATTGCCTTTGATTCAGAACTGTACTTGTTCTTGGTTGCAATGGAGTGCCCAGCCATTCTGGTTGCCCTTGGGTTATACCAAGTCCACAAAGCTCAGGCTGGGTTTCACTTACCCACCATCTTACGCAAAGTGTTTTACCACGAAACCATCGTAGCCTTGTTGTTTGGATTACTGATTGGCACCGTCGCAAACACAAGTTTTCTGGAAAGTTTAAAGCCATTTTATGGCGATTTGTTTGTGGGCGTTCTGACATTCTTTATGTTATCGATAGGGATGGAAGCCGGCCATTATTGGGATCAAATTAAAGACGTTGGCTTGCGATTCGTGTGGTTGGGCATAGGCATTCAACTGTTTGGGGCCAGCTTAGGGTTAATCGCCGGGCTTTTATTAGGATTATCTGCCGGTGGCGTCACCTTGCTGATGATCTTAATGGGAAGCGCATCATACATAGCCGCCCCCTGCGTCATGCGAGAATCCATGCCCCACGCAAACAATTCCGCCGTATTCTTATTGTCATTGGGCATCACCTTTCCCATTAACGTGCTGTTTGGCATCAAAGGCTATCTGTTCATCGCACACTACCTAGTCTCATAAAAATCCCCCTTTCGGGGGAATAAAGTTAATCGTTAACAACGGAGATGCCGTAAGCTCTAACGCTGGGAATTATGGTTATATTTGTCAGTGGCAGAGGATTTTCAAAGCTAAACGATGCGATACTTAGTAATCGCTCATTAACACGATTAAAAAAGATCCGGCGATTTTTTTTGTCATACGCAAGATAGCCGATAGGGGTTGATTCGTTCAAAAGTATACTAGTGTTCTCTAACATGTTTGTTTGAAAATTTACAGTACTTTTGTATATAAAATATCTAGTACTCGAATCTGATCTAATCCAAAGAAGCGATTGTGTTTGTTGATCATAATAAGTACTCTCGATGTTTGAACCTGGAATAGGTGTAACTATGGATTGTGATGTGATGTTGGTTATGTTTGTTGTATGCTTATTATTAACATTTCCCATATACAACCCACGACTGCCAGTCTCTGACCAAAACACACGTCCAATCGCATCCGCAACATATAAGCTTAAAATTTGTGCCAGAAAAGAAGAGTTTCTATATATTATCTGCGTATTATTGAGGCGATTTGGATTAAATAAAATATCTGCCGCATAAATATTTTTGTACAGATAATTTGTGTTGTTACCAGTTAACCAATAAATTTTTTGATGTTTTGTGTCAATACAAAGCCCATTATATGGGAAAGTCTCAAATGTTGTGTTTGCAAGAAACAAGGTATCATTCAACATATGTGTACCATTAAAAAACGCTTTCCGAACTTCAGAGCCCCAATCCCAGTTTCCAATAAACGCAACATAATACAACTCTGTAATGCCGTCTGCGGTGGTGTTGTCGTTTGGCAGGGATGGAGTATGTGTGGTTCTTGAACCTGAACCCGACGTTGACACTTCTGCGCTTAGGTCGGCAGAATCGCTGTCTGATGCAGTTCCTTTGGAAGGGCTGCCAGATGCTGAATCCGTTGCCTCTGCGGTGGGTTCGTCCGAAAAGCTACGGGTGGGGTTTGAGAAAGATCCCGATGCGTCATCTGTCGCATCCGCTGTGCCCGTATCACCTGTATCCGATGCAGTCACTTCACGACTTGCTAAGTCGGATGGGGAATATGGACGTGTTCCAGAGCGTGATGCCTGCCACATGGGGTTCACAGAAACAGTCGTGCCATCAATTAAAGATGGATTCATAGGATGAGGTTTTAACCACAGCTTTCCTTCCCAACGTACGGGAATGTTCGACTCTAAATCACACGTTTCATTCGTTACAGGTGCAACCCCCGAATGACACACAACCTCACCGACGCCACCATCATTCAGGCGAATGTCACATCCCATATCGCCTTGCAAATAGGCATCACGTGCGCTCAATTGATGTTGTGCAGCTTTGCCCAATAGCGCAAGATGCCGGTCAGTAGTGC
>CAZMBF010000103.1:0-1475 GCA_964564365.1 uncultured Alphaproteobacteria bacterium | reverse complement strand
CCCCTTTGCAAAGTATCTCTCAAACTTTTGCGAATATCCATATTGAACCTGCCCCACAGACCTCTGTGCCAATACCAGAGTACTTAGCATTGAAACAAGGTTTGTAGCATTATTCACCCACAAGGAAATCGCCTCCAACAACGAAACGCCATGCGACGTTGTGGCATGATCGTAATGCGCAAAGCGTCGTGTGCGCTCCAACTCTTTCCCACTGCCTAAAAAGTTCAAGCACGTATTAAAAGAATCATACGCAGAAAGATGTGCATGCGTTCGTTCCATACACACATAAATAGAACACAACACAAGCGCGGCGCCTGCTAAAAACGTTAACGCAAGTCCAGCTGGCGTTTCAACAAATGCAGACACATGGTGTTTGAGGGTCGCTGCATGCTCTTTGAGTGTTGCTGCATGGTGTTTTAAAGCACCTACCACATCTATTCCAAACGGCTTTGACTCAGCAGCAGCTTTGCCCCCTGATTCTAAGTCCACAGGTTGCTTAACAAGTACACCCTGCCATGCAGATGAACTGGAAGCATTCACCCCATCATACGCTGCGTAATAGGTTTGCGTATGTAATACACATACCATCACCATAAAAGAAATAATGCGTCTCATCTCAATCGTCTCCAAATTCAAAAACTTATATAGAGCCTTTCAAGGGAGTTTCAAGAACTCTCCAAAAAACCTCAAAGCCTAAACGTAACGTGCGATGCTTAATTATTATTTAAAGATTTATGATGTTATGTGTTTGTGTTGTGCAATCGTCCTATCTATTCACTAGCATTTTTTTGACACTCAAGAAAGAAAATTGTGAGTATTATATTGCCAACTCTCATATGTAATCGATTGTATTAATATCCCTTCAGATTGAAAGCCACCCCCTTAAAACCACTCCACTTCACAATTGCTCGAGTTAGTAAACTTCCGATAACCACCATAACAATCCATTGAAACATTGCCTCTGGAGACATGAGTTCATCATTCCAAGTAAAGACCAGCGATAACAATAATCCCCAGATTATTGCGATCTCTCCATAAAAGTCGTTTTTTAATGTCGGCATATCGGTTCTTCTGCGAATCACATCACGTATTATGCCTCCGCCCGTTGTCGTAAGAACCGCCATAAAAGGCCCCCACAACCATATAGGATCCAATTGAGACACTAATGCAATAACCACACCCGTAACAGTGTAAGCCGCTAAACCAAACGCATCCATCACCTCAACAAACCAACCAAGCACTTTTTCATGCTTCTGAACACGCTTAATCTGATTAGGAGCTGATTCAAGGATCTTATCCGACTTGTAAAACACTAACTGGTATGTCCAAACCAGAACAAATCCGCCCAGTACCGCGAACAATATGACCGTGGCATAAATGGGGCTTAATATAAGCCCTAATTTTGGACGGTTAACCAACACATCACGAACGATACCGCCACTCATAGACACAAACGCGATCAATGCAGTGCCATA
>CAZMBF010000102.1:0-4205 GCA_964564365.1 uncultured Alphaproteobacteria bacterium | reverse complement strand
TTTTACACGAAAAACTCTCTTACCTCCTGGTCCTATTTGGGGGGTGCATTACGTTTGAAAGGATTAACCCCTATGCAGTACATTATCTCATCCCATCAAGAGGCTGCCTAGTCGTCTCATATGTATTGGACTTATACATTTTGCTGAAATTATCTTGAATGAGCGGCCAAGATCATTTATAAGTATCATCATCGGAGTGTAGCGCAGCCTGGTAGCGCACCACGCTGGGGGTGTGGGGGCCGTGGGTTCAAATCCCGCCACTCCGACCATAATGAAATAAAGTTCCGCCTTGGAGATTATTTTTATTATTATACACAACGGAACCATTTGTATAATAACACGAACTCATTACTAAATTCTTAACAGGGATATATTTGATGATCACAACCAACGATACAAAACTGCATTTAAAAAACTTAATTGAACGCATTGAAAAGTTAGAGCAAGAAAAGGCCAATCTAGCAGAACATATTCGCGATGTGTTTGCAGAAGCCAAGTCTTCAGGCTTTGATACAAAAGTGATGCGTCAAGTATTAAAGTTGCGGCGTATGGACACGCAAGAGGTGCAAGAACAAGAGGAGTTGCTAGATATATATAGAGCTGCCTTGGGTATGATCCCAGACGACGAAGCAAACTAATAAGCTGCTTGTCTGGATACAAAGGCCTTTAATACCTCAATGTGTTCAGGGGATAATTCTTGAAATTTGTCACCTGCGATAGCATACTTAGTTTGAATGTAAGGGGTTAATAGACCTTGCATATAAGTATAAATAGCGTCTTCTGCAGTATCAGGGTCACTTGCTGCTGTATCCATAGCTTCTTGATGCTCTGGTTGCGAGCGTATGAAACTTCTTAGAAAAGCATGATTTGCCAGATAATGACACAAGCCATCAACGCTTAAGTTTTCCATCAATATTTTGGCAGCCATATCAAATGGTTTGCGAGCACCACATTGCCCTGACCATATGCCAGATGAACATACACCCAAATTAAAGTGTTGATTCAGTAATAATAGCAGGTACACATATTCTTGGGCAGATTCAGCATATTCATGTTCTACAATACTTTCCCGAATGATCTGTTTTTTATAAGATCTCAATAAATGATGTATGGCCTGTTCAAGCGTGGGCGTGTGAAAGAGTGCGATTCCAAAATCCATGTCATCTAACCCGCTAATGGCTCTGTCGGGGCATTCCCCAGCGTTTGCAATTAAATGTTCTTCGATCATGTGTTTTGCTTTTGCGCGGTGTTCTTCATTGTCTGAAATGGCAGCTTCATTTAAAAAATTGGTAAGGTAGACGAGTCTGCCCACAAGTATACCATTACTTTCAGATGTTTGAGCATCTTTGGACGCGAGTATTTTTGCAAACCAATCCATACACAGGACTACATCTGTCTGCGGCGCCAATAACACGTCTGCGATCGTTGTTGAAGAGTTCTCACCCAAATCTGGAAATTGATGTAATAAAAGATTGCACGAGATGTTGAACTTAACGACGCATATATCTAGCATCTCGTCTAAATCATCTAAGCTGATTAAATCAGCACGATCAATACTTTGTGCGTGTGGGGCGCATATTAAGCTTAATACGTTTGTAAACAGTGGTGGCGCATGGCTTGCACTGAGTTGAGATTGTTTTAGTTTAAGATCAGTATAGTGAGCCCAGAAAGCATGATCCATTGCTGCTTTGTGTGAGGCTGATTTTGTGTCGTACTCTTGAGATAATAGTCCTCCTTTTGATTGCATTTCATCTAGGATGGTTCCATAGGGGCGAGCCTCAAGTGCAGCAGAAACTTGAGCAAGAAGGTCTGCAGCTGACGTGCCCATACTGTAAGCATCGGCGGCTTGAAGCGGTGAAATACAAAACAAAACCCCAAAAAATTTCAAAAAAATAAACCGCATGTTATGCCTTGGAAAACGTGTATATGAATAGAGTAAGCGTAATTAGTTAACAAATGGTTAAGATAAATGAACCTGAAAATGTAGGTATAATTCTGAATGTTGAAACGGCTGTGGATAAGTTTGTGTATAAAATGCTGATAAAAGCAAACATCCAAGAACAAAGAGGGTTTTATAGCAATAAAACCAACGTTGTGTGTCGAGCCTGTAATTTTTGGTGTAAGGCTTGTTTTTGAAGGTGTATTTAGAACAACTCGGGTAAAATATCAAAAGTATCTTCAAATGTCAAAGGATAAAAAAACCCTTTTTTAGGAGTACAGATTTATCCCCAATTCTTGTGGATAAATCTGTGTATAAGTGTCTGATGAAGTTATAAGATGCTTCTTGCGCTGACCACTTGACGTCTTTGCTCATATTTTGTGCAGCTTAATAGCGAGAGGGGATATAGTAAAAGACTTTCATGATTCCAACCTTTTCAAATCCGATTCTTGGATACACGGGTACCCCCAACGGTTGGGCTTGCAGTACACTCCAACGATATCCTTTTGATACGGCCTCTTTTAAGGGTTCATAGCTTAGTGCCGTGCCAAGGCCGTGACGTCGATGATCGATATGAACGCCAACCCAGTAAGGGCTTGCAAAATTTTCAGAGAAATAGATTAGACTGCTTCCTATGACTTGACCATTTACAGAGCCTAAGTAGAATGAGATTTTAGGGTTGTTTTTTGAGGGTTTAAAGGCTCCAAAATATTCTCGAAGTTGTGATTCTTCGTGAGAATTGCGTCGCGCTGCAGACACCTTTAGCCATTGTTCAAACTCTGCGTCAGTTGTCACTTTCCATACCCTGACTCCAGGTTTATATTCGTACGTTGGTGCTAATTTATTCAGGTCGATTCCCATAGTCGTAAAGTTATCACTTTCTTTTAAATGGGTAATGTATTTAAACATATGATCATCATCATCTGCCTCAAAAAAGATGGTAAATACTCGATCCTTCATCCTATTGATAATGGGGTCTGAATCTTTATGTCCTTTTTCTAAATAAGCATAGTTGAGCCCGCGAGGGTTTGTGCTTCTTACATATTGGTATCCGACCTCATTCCGTGCCTCATATCCTGCCATTTGTCCAACAAGCACCCAGAATTCTCGATGGCTTTGAACGGCCCATTCATGCAGTTGTTGGGATGTTTTGTTGTCTTGACATGGCTTTGCGTGGGTATAGGCAAACGATAGAGAAACTAAGCTGATAATAAAGGCGGATTTTCGTAGTAACTGTGACATTCTGAAACCTAAATACAATTTCTTGTGAAATAGTATATCATAGGCGTGTTTAATAAAATCTAAAAAATCTAAGCCCCCTCTGATGCCAGCTTTAGCGCTATGCTAGAGAGTATGGATTGATCTTTGAATGCCTTCATCCCTTTTTCCAAAACCTTGCGCAAAGCTTGATGGTGTGTGGTTAGAAAGGATGCAGACGCATGGGTTATGCCTAATAATGAATATCGATCGATCTGGCGAGACCTAGCAAATGTGGATAGGTAAGTAGAACTTCCGATATCCAGTCCAAGTCGTACATGTTCGATGAGATGATGTATGAAAGACTGGATGTCTCGAATGGCTAAATTCATCCCTTGGCCTGCAACAGGATGGATGGCATTTGCTGCGTCACCTAATAATATCCAGCGTGGTCCAAATCTGGGTGTTGCGATAAAGCTCTGCAGCGGATGGGATTGAATGGATGTTGCGTGTTGAATTCTTCCTAGGTATAAGCCTGCAAGTTGACTAAGTAACTCATCCACCGGTTCGTTGGTCATAAGGTGGCTTTTGATTGACCATACAAACGTAGAGTGATGGGGATCCTTTAACGGTATAAACGCAAGGGGGCCTTGGGGTATAAAAAATTCATAAGCTTTGTTATTGTGTGGTGCTTCGTGACAAACAGTACCAGTTAAGGCGGCTTGATGGTAATCGATGGTTTTTGCAGTGCTGAGTAACTTTCTGACGCTGGAGTAGCGTCCATCTGTGCCGATTAATAATCGCCCATGAACTTGAGCGTGATTATTAAATATAGCTTCTAGATATGATGTGTGAAAATTGACCTTGTCTAATGATGTTTCGTGATAAAGGGTGATATTGTTGCACGTGTCTAATCGTTGCTGTAGAACAGTTTTTAAAAAGCCGTTTTCAATGTTGTATCCAAGTGGCGATTCATCCTTAAACACCAAGGGAGTAGTGTTTGTGTTCATGCCAATATGGATTTCATTTAGTGGTGCGGCGTTTGGAAGCAGCTCGTCCCACAAGGATC